>BEHZ01000001.1 GCA_002923335.1 bacterium HR23
TGGAGGCTGAACACCCATGAGCCAAGGCGTTACCCTTCTGGGAAAGGTCTCCCCCTCCGTTGCTCACATCCTGACGCCAGAGGCGCTGTCCTTCGTGGCCGATATGGCCCGGGAGTTTGAGGGGGAGCGCCGTGCTCTCATGCAGGCCCGTGCCGTCCGCCAGACGGAGATAGACCAGGGCCGTCTCCCCGACTTCCGCCCCGAGACACGGGGCATCCGGGAACGCCCCTGGCGCGTGGCACCCCCACCCAAAGACCTCCTGAACCGCCGTGTGGAGATCACCGGCCCTACCGACCGCAAGATGTTCATCAACGCCCTCAACTCCGGCGCCAATGTGTATATGACCGATTTTGAGGACGCCCACTCCCCCGCCTGGGAGCCTACCCTGGAGGGGCAACGCAATGTCTACGACGGCGTCCGCCGAACCATCTCCTTCCAGGAGGCCGACGGACGCCTCTACCGTCTCAACCCCGAGACCGCTACCCTTTGCGTGCGCCCCCGGGGGATTCATCTCCTGGAGCGCCACCTGCTGGTGGACGGCCAGCCCATCGCCGGCTTCCTGTTTGACACGGGCCTCTTCCTTTTCCACAACGCCCACGCCCTGCTGGAACGGGGGTCGGGGCCGTATCTGTATATCCCCAAACTCCAGGGGCACCTGGAGGCCCGCTGGGTGAACCAGGTGCTGGACTGGGCGGAGGAGCGCCTGGGCCTCCCCAAAGGATGCGTTCGGGTTACGGTCCTCATTGAGCACATCTTGGCGACCTTTGAGATGGAGGAAATCCTCTACCAACTGCGCTCCCGCATCACCGGGCTGAACCTGGGGCGTTGGGACTACATCTTCAGCGTCATCAAGACCTTCCGCGCCCACCCCTGGGCGCTTTTGCCCGACCGCTCCGCCGTTACCATGACTACCCCCTTCCTCAAGTCGGCCGCCCAGTTCCTGGTGCACATATGCCACAAGAGGGGCGCCCACGCCCTGGGGGGCATGTCCGCCTATATCCCCCGGCGGGACGACCCCGTGGCCAACGAGCGGGCCCTGGCCCAGGTGCGGGCTGACAAGGAGCGGGAGGCATCCCAGGGGTTTGACGGGGCATGGGTGGCCCACCCCGGCCTGGTGGCCCTGGTGCGGGAGGTGTTCGACCGTGCCTTCCCCGGCCCCCATCAGGTAGAGCGCATCCCCGAGGTGCGGGTAACCGCCCGAGACCTGCTGGACCTGCCCAAGGGGGAGGTTACCGAGGCGGGCTTGCGCAACAACATCAGCGTCTCCCTGCAGTATCTGCAGGCGTGGATGCTGGGGCGGGGGGCTGTGGCCATCTTCAACCTCATGGAAGACACCGCCACCGCCGAGATAGCCCGCTCCCAAATCTGGCAGTGGATACGCTTTGGGGCACGCCTGGCCGACGGGCGCACCGTCTCCCCCGCCCTCTACTTCCACCTGCGCACCGAAGAGGCGGAGAAGATCCTCCAGGCCCAGGGCAGTGCCCAGGCGGAAGCCCTGGCCAAAGCGGTGGACCTCCTGGACTACCTGGTAACCTCCCCCGAGTTCGTGGAGTTCCTCACACTCCCCGGCTATCGCTTCCTGGGATAAGACGCACCGCCCGGCAAACCCTGGGGTTTGCTGGGGGGAGCGGGAACGGGATATACTGCTCACAGAGCGGTTGCGAGGAGGATGTATGCTACGGGCGCCCCGTTTCTGGCTGGGGGTGGGGGGGAGCCTGGTGTTCTTGGGCCTCTTCCTGTGGCGGGCCGACCCGCCCCAGATGCTCCACGCCCTTCTCCAGGCCAACTACTGGTATATCTTCCCCGGGGGCGCCCTCTACTTCCTGGCCCTCTGGTTCCGCACCCTGCGCTGGCGGGTTATCCTCTCCCCCCTGGGACATCCCCCACTGGCACGGCTGTGGACGGTGATGGCGGTGGGGTATATGGCCAACAACCTGCTCCCCGTGCGCCTGGGGGAACTGGTGCGAGCGTATTTTTTATGGGAGCGGGAGCGGATCAGCAAGACCTCTGCCCTGGCCACCATCCTGGTGGAGCGGGTGTTTGATGGCCTGGCCCTCCTCCTCCTGGCCCTGCTCATGTGGTCCTTTACGCCCATGTCCACCATCCTCCAGTCCCTGGGGCAGGAGACGGGCATCAACTGGCTGGTGCTCACCCTGGGGCTGAGCATCCCTTTCTTCCTGGCGGTGGGGGTGCTGTTGGTGGTGGCGTGGTTCCCCAAGCCCACGGTGGGGATAATGCTGGGGGTAGCGCGGGTGCTCCCTGTGCGCCTGCGGGCGCCGGCCATTGACCTGGGGGTGCGCTTCCTCAACGGCCTGGCGGTGCTGAAGAGCCCGGGACGCCTGGGGGCCATCCTCCTCCTCTCGCTCCCGGTATGGCTGGCGGAGGCGGGGATGTTTGCGGTTATCGGCCTGGGGTTCGGGCTCCACCACGAACTGGGGGGGGCAAGCGCCCTTGGGGCGGCCATGGTGCTCACGGTGGTGGTGGCCAACTTGGGGACCTCCATCCCCTCCACCGGCGGGGGGGTTGGCCCCTTTGAGTTCTTCTCCTCGGCCACCCTGCAGACCCTGGGGGCATCCGCCAGTTCCGCATCCGCCTTTTCCATTGTGGCCCATATGGCCCTGCTGGCCCCGGTAACCCTTCTCGGCCTGGCCTACCTGTGGGGCGACAACATCTCCCTGCTCCGCCTGGCCCGGGAGAGCCGACGCTCCGAGGTAGCGGTGGGGCACATGCACGGCACCGATGGAGGAGGGTAACGGTGCGGGTGGGGATTATCGGCGGGGGGGCGGCGGGGCTAGCATCGGCCTACGAACTGGTGCGCCACGGCCATGGGGCGGTGGTGTATGAGCGGGCCACCTTCCTGGGGGGGCAGGCCAGCACCTTCACTGTAGGCGGGGCACGCCTGGAGCGGGGCTACCACCACCTCTTCACCAGCGATGTGGATATGGTGTGGCTCATTCGGGAGGTGGGCCTCGGCCAGCGCCTGGCGTGGCTCCCCTCCAAGGTGGGCCTCTTTTACGGCGGACGCATTTGGGATTTCACCACCCCCACCCATCTCCTCCGTTTCACCCCCCTTACCCTCCCCCAACGCCTGCGCCTGGGCCTGGCCACCTTATACCTGCAACGCTACCGCAACTGGCGTGCCCTGGAGTCTTCCACCGCCAGCCAGCGTCTCCCCCGCCTGGTGGGGCAACGCCCCTATGAAACGGTGTGGGAGCCCCTCCTGCGGGGCAAGTTTGGACGCCACTACCAAGAGGTGGGGATGGCCTGGTTCTGGGGGAAAATCGCCCTCCGCTTCGCCTCCCGGGGGCGCTGGATGACACGGGAGCGCCTGGGCTACCCCATGGGGAGTTTTGGGGAGGTGTTTGATATTGTGGGGGAGCGCATCCGCAAGCGGGGGGGACAGGTGCACCTGGCCACGGCGGTGCGCCGTGTCCTGGTGGAGGAGGGGCGGGCAGTGGGCCTGGAGGTGGAATCCCCCGATGGGGTGCGCCAGGAGGCCTTTGATGCCGTTATCGCCACGGTGCCCTCCTTCATCTTCCCCCGCCTGGTGCCGGCCCTGCCGCCCTCCTACCTGGAACGCCTCACCGGGGTTACCTACCTCTCGGCGGTGCTCCTCGTCCTGGTGCTCCGTCGCCCCCTTTCCCCTATCTACTGGCTGAACATCGCCGACCGGAGCATCCCCTTCGTAGCGGTCATTGAGCACACCAACTACATCCCCCCGGAGCACTATGGGGGGAAGCACATCGTCTACCTCTCCAACTACCTGGACAGGGAGGACCCCCTGGCCCGAATGGGCCACCACGCCCTGCTGGAGGTCTACCTGCCCCACCTGCGGCGCATCAACCCCGCCTTTGACCCCTCCTGGATTGAGGAGAGTTACTACCATCGGGAGGACGCTGCCCAGCCGGTCATCGGGACCGGCTACTCCCGCCGTATCCCGCACCACCGCACCCCCATCAAGGGCCTTTACCTGGCCAACACCACGCAGATTTACCCGGAAGACCGGGGCACCAACTACAGTGTGCGCCTGGGGAGGAAGGTGGCCCGCATGCTCCTGAAGGACTACGGCCTGCCGGTGGAGGGCTCCCTCCCTCGCCCCGCCATCCCCGACGGCATCACCTCGGCAGAGACCTGGTAGGGGCGAGGGGCCTTCTCCGGAGAAGCGTTGGGCTGAGAGGGCTATCCCCCTGGGGGCACCCTACGGCCACTGGACGAACATGGGCATCACGACATGGACATACTCGGGCGACGCCTCCCCCCCGATGGGGCGGAAGACCCCAGGGCTGGAGGGGGTGTTCACACCCATGCTGACTTTCTCCCCGCCGATGACCGAGAGGACATCCTGCAGATATCGGCTGTTGAAGGCGATGCGGGCCGGTTCCCCCTCTATGGACGCCTCCAGTTCCCCGCTGGCGCTCCCCTCCTCTTCCATCCCCGCCAGCACCGTAACCTTCCCCGGTGTCCCCGGCTCCAGAAGGATGCGCACGATGTTGCTCCCGGTGCGGGCGAAAGCAGAGCCTGCCTTCACTGTCTGGAGGAGACGCTGGCAGTCCAGAACCGCACGGGTCTGGCTGGACTGGGGGATCAACTGGCGGAAGTTGGGGAAGGTGCCCTGGAGCAGGTGGCTGTATACCTCTACTCCCTTCAGGCGGAAGAGGATGCCGGAGCCATCCCTGGCGATGTGGAGGGTTACCGGCTCCTCGCTGTCCTCCAGCAGGTTGGCCACCTCTTTCAGGGTTTTCGCCGGCACCACCACCCCCACAGGCGTCTCCACCGGTTGGGCCAAGGTGCCTGTGTGCACCGCAAGACGGAAGCCGTCCGCCGCCGCCATGGTGAAGCGCTCCCCTTCCAGTTCGGTGCGGATGCCCGTCAGGATGGGGCGGGATTCGTCGGTGGCGGCGGCGAAGGCCACCTGCTCAATAGCCCTCCCCAGGGCCTTCTGGCTCACCAGGGCGGTGGTGCCCTCCTTCACGGTGGGCAGGGGGGGATAGGTTTCCGCCTCCACTCCCCTCAGCATGGCCTTCAGCCAGGCGCAGGAGACCTGTATCCCCAAGGGGCGCTGGACGCTGGATAGGTCCACCCGCTCGGGGGGGAGTTGGGCCACGAAGTCCCGCAGGCGCTGGGCGGGAACCGCAATGCCCCCCTCCTCCTCCACCTTCGCCCCCACCCACACGGTAATGGCCAGTTCCAGATTGGTGGCCGTGAGGCGAAGTCGGCCCTCCTCGGTCCGGAGGAGGATGTTCAGCAGAATGTCCTCGGAGGGACGGCTGGGGACCGCCCGTGCCACCGTGCTCAGGGCCTTGGCCAGGTTCTCTTGCAGGCAGGAGACCTTCATGCCCACGCTCCCCATTCTTTGGGAATAGTATAAAGGGTATGTTGACGGGAGGAAAGGGGCTCTCCCGCCGGCGTGGCGCAGGTCGCCCAGAGGGGCCTATGCCTGCGGAGGGGGCTCCACCTTGTCCCGACGGGTCAGGTAAGTGTCCCACCAGGGTTCAGTGGCCTCCCCCTCCTCGGGCGGGGCGTGGAGGATGCGCTGGACCTCCCGGACGGTGAAGTCCACCAACTCGGCGCACCGATAGACCCGCTGGGGGTTAGCGAAATCCCGCTCCCAGGGGGCGGTGAGGGTCCCGCAGGTGATGGTGCCGAAGCGCTTCCGGAAGGCCTCCAGGAAGGCACGGGCGCGGGCATAGGCGGAACGGGGGGCGGTGCCGGTAGGCTCGGTGCTCCCGAAGGCCATCCCCAGGGCCATGGCCGCCGCACTCACACACCCGCACATCCCCTTGCTGAGGGCAACCCCGCCCCCGAAGGAGGTGGCCGCCCGCACCATCTCCTCCGGGATAGGAAGAACCTTCGCCTCCTTCAGACCAAGGAGGACCGCCTGGGCTCAGTTGTAATACCCCCGGACAAAGATGTCCACCGGATAGGTGCGCTTGGACGGGTCCCGGTAAGCCTCGGCCATTTTCCCCTCCCCATCTGGGACATGCCCTCCCCTGTGCAAGAGGATGGGCAAAAGCGGGGGGAAAGTCAAGGGCCATGTGGCCCATTGGGGGAGGCGGGTAGTCCCCTAAAGAGCCTGGGAGGGGCCAACGGCCTGGGGCGAGAGGGTGTCCGAGGGGCGCACCGTCACGGGGATACGTTTCAAGGCTTGGTCCCACATCCGGCAGAAGGCACACACCACCCCTGTGGTGGGCTGTCCGCACCGCTGGCACTCCCCTACCGTTTGCCGGTCGGCCTGCGCCAGCAAGGGACGCAGGCGTTCCAGGAACCCCGCCACCAGTTGCTGTTTGCTCCCCGGGGAATGGAGTTCAATCTGGTTCAGGGCGTCTTTATACAGCAGGGAGCGGGCGCCCTGGGCGTAGGGGCACTCATCGGGGATGTAGTCAATGCGCCGGAGGAGGGCGTAACTGACCGTCTCCTTCTCGGTCATCAGGAAGAGGGGCTTCACCCGCTTCACCAGACGGGGGTGGTCGGCCTCCAGCACGGGGCTTTGACGGGCCAGGGCATCCGTCTGCCAGTGGAGAAGGTTCCCCAGGAGAGTGGCCGCTTCGTCGTCCAGGTTATGGCCGGTGGCCACCACGGTGAAGCCGTTCTCCAGAGCAACCCGGTTGGTGATGTAGCGCTTGGAAAGCCCACATCCCGAACAGGGCACACGGCGCAGGGCCTTGGCCAGTTGCGGCACCCCCAGTCCATAGGCCTCCTCCAGATTCACCACGAGGAGGGAGAGGCCGCGGGAGCGGGCGAAGGCCTCCGTTTTGGCCTGGGAGAGGTCCGAATAGGCACCAATGCCCAGGTGGATGTGCAGGCCGGTGGGGCGATACCCCAGGCGCAGGAGCACCTCCCACAGGGTAAGGCTGTCCTTCCCCCCGGAGACCGCCACCAGGATGCGGTCCTGGGGGGTGAACATCCTCCAGCGCTCAATGGTGCGCTGGACCTGGCGCTCAAAGAACTCCAGGTAATGGACGGCGCAGAAGGCGGTGTTGTGCCGGCGCAGGTCCACCGACGCCTTCTGCCCGCACTTCTGGCACTTCACCCCTGCCCTCCCGAAATGGCCGAGACGACCTCCACCGTGTCCGTCTCCTGGAGCCACTCGTCGCTGGTGAGGAGGTCGTCGCCCCGGATGACCACGTGGGATTCGGGGTTGAGACCGAGTTCCCGCAGGAGGTCTGCCACACGGCGGCGGCCATGGACTTCCAGTTCCTGGCGCCGGGGGTTACGGATGATGACCTTCATAGTCTCGCACTGCCGGCCCAGGGGCGTGGGCACTGCCCCAGTCCATCATACCACACCTACCCCACCACCTTCCCTGCCTTCCAGCGCACCAGCAGGGCGAAGGTCAGCGCCAGCAGGGCGTTGACAGCAAACACCGGCCGCAGGCCCACCGCGCCGGCCACCAACCCCCCCACCAACGGCCCCAACCAGAAGCCCATGGAGTTGGCGCTCTGCAACAGGCCGTAGGCGGGGCCCATCCGCTCTCTCGGCACTACATACCCCATAAGGGCCGAGGTCTGGGCAACGCTGAGCCCCTGGCACGTCCCCACCACCACGATGGCGGTAAGCGCCTGCCACGGCTCCCGGGCCAGCAAAAGCCCCACAAACCCTACAGCCGACACCAGCGGGGCCAGCACCAGCAGGCGGAGCACGCCTAGCCGTGCCCCCAGTGGCCCCGAAAGATACGCCCCCACCGCCCCCATCACACCCAGGAGGGCGAAGGCGATCCCCGCCAGGGACGCCTTGGACGCCGGGGCCAATGCCCCCATAAAGAGGGGCAACACCGGGAACATCACATTGGGCACAAACTGCACCAGGAAGAGGAGCAGAAGCACCACCGGCATGCCCGGCATGGCCAGGAGGGAGCGGATGTTCTGTAGGATCCCCTGGCGTCCGTCCCGCGGGGGAGGGGTAAAGTGCTCATCCACCCCGAAGGTAACCACCAACCCCATCAGCGCCAGCACACCCCCCGCCACAAAGAAAGCCCCCCGATACCCCACTCCGTGCACCAGTAAGGCGCCCAGCAGCGGCCCCACCGTGTTCCCCAGGTTCATCATCCCCTGCAGAACACCTATGGCCATCCCCAGGCGCGGGCGGGGGGCAAGGGATGCCACCAGCCCCATCATGGCCGGCACTGCCCCCGTCAACAGCCCCATCAAAAGACGCACCCCGACCAACTGGTAGACATTGGCAACGACCCCCGTGAGCACCATCACCAGCGCCCCACCGAAGGTGCCCCGCAGCACATTCTTCTTCCGCCCGTAGCGGTCCCCTAGAGCACCCCAAATGGGGGCGGAGAAGAACATGCTGATGCCCCCTACCCCCGCCGCCACGCCCGCCCACAGGGCCGCTTGCCGAGGGCCCTTCACCCCCAGTTCCTGGATGAACAAGGGGATGAAGGGGAAGACGAAACTGAACCCCATCACCGTGATGCCCTGCACCAGGGCGGTGATGACCAGGGTGCGATGCCACGCCGACTCGCCCGATACCTTGACCGCCGTCTCCGTTTTGGCCACCGTGCTCCCCCAAAAGGGAAGGCCCGACACTTCGGCCGGGCCTATCCTTGGCTCGTCGCTCTTCTCTATCATAGTAGCACACCCCGCTGGAGGCGGGGGAGTGGCCGGGGCAGGCGCCCCCTTCGGGCGTCCCGCACCGCCCGCAGGGCTCCCCCTTTACTTCCCCACGCCCCCTTGCTAGCATGGATGTGCACGGGTGGAGGTGCTGTATGACGACGCCCACCAAGCCCCTCACCATTACCATCACCGAAAAGGCGGCGGAGAAGGTGCGTTACTTCGCCCAGAAAGAGGGCCTCGCCGAGTTCGGCTTGCGGGTCGCCGTCAAGGGCGGGGGGTGCTCCGGCCTTATGTATACCCTCTCCCTGGAGAAGGAACCCCGCCCCGATGACAAGGTCATTGAACAGCACGGCATCCGCCTCTTTGTGGACAAAAAGTCTTATGTCTTCCTGGCCGGCACGACCCTGGACTTCACCGATGGCCTGAACGGGAAGGGGTTCGTCTTCCACAACCCCAACGCCAAGAGCGTCTGCGGATGCGGGAACTCCTTCTCCGTCTAGCCCAGGGACGCCCCCGTGGCTTCCCGTAGCCCCCTTTACTCCCTCCACGCCTCCTCGGGGGCGTCCTTTGCCCTGGCCGACGGTTGGGAGGTGCCCAGCACCTGGACATCCCCCCTGCAGGAGGCCCACACCGCCCGCCACGCCTGCGCCCTCTGGGACCGCTCCCCCTGGGGACGCTTCCAGGCCACCGGCAAAGACGCCCTGGACCTCCTGAACCGCCTCTCCACCAACCGCCTGGATGACCTTCCCCCCAGCCGGGGCCGGCAGACCGTCCTCACCACCAATAAGGGGCGGTGTCTTGACTGGCTCTGGGTCTTCCGCCTCTCCTCGGGCCTCCTGCTCCTCACCAGCCCCGGCGCAGAGGAGGCGGTCGCCTCCTGGATAGACACCTACACCATCCTAGAGGACGCCTCCCTCACCTCCCTCACCACCACCACCGCCCTGATAGGCGTTGTGGGGCCGGGGGCGGAGGGCACGCTGGGGGAGGTGGTGGGGCTGCCCCAGGGGATGGGGCGGGGCGACGCCTGGGAGGGACACTGGGAGGGGACGCCCCTCATCGCCCTGCGCACCGATGCCCTCGCCCTCCCCCAGTGGGACCTCCTGGCCCCTGCCCCCCACGCCCCCCGCCTCTGGAGCGCCCTCCGCCAGAGGGGCGCCCTACCCCTGGGGGAGTCGGCGGTGGAGGTGCTCCGTGTCGCCGCCGGCATCCCCCGCCGGGGGAAGGAGATAACCGACGCCTATAACCCCCTGGAGGCGGGGCTGTGGGAGAGCGTCTCCTTCAACAAGGGGTGCTACATCGGGCAGGAGGTGCTGGCCCGCCTGAAGACTTACGGCAAAATCCAGAAGGCCCTGGCCCGCCTGGCCTTCCCGCGCCCCGTCCCCGCAAGCACCCCCCTCTGGGCCGAGGGGAAGCGGGTAGGGGTGGTAACCTCCTCGGCGGTGGACGAGGACGGCCCCATCGCCCTGGGCTACCTGGACCGCCCCTTCCTGGAGGCGGACAGGGAGGTGGAGGCGGTGCTCCCCGCGGGGGCGCCGGTGCCCGGCCGGGTGGTGTGGGCGCCCTCCCTCCCCCCGGCCTATCAGGCCCCCCCGGGCGCAGGCGAGGACGAAGATTCCCCCTAAATAATCCCCCCACGGGTGGCCAGATAGACCGCCTGCGCCCTGTCCCCCACCCCCAGTTTGTCAAAGATGCGCCCGACGATGTTCTTCACCGTCCCCTCGGTGTAGTGGAGTTCCTGGGCGATCTGGGCGTTGGAGAGGCCCTGGGCCATGCGCCGCAGCACCTCCCGTTCGGTGGGGGTCAGGGTGGCGAAGCGCTCCCGCTCCTCCGGCGTGAGGGGCGGGCCGGCAGCCGAGAGGGCCTGCACCAGGGTCGGCCACAGGGCGCTGTCTATAATGCTTCCCCCGTCCATAATGGTGCGAATGTCCCGCAAGAGGCTCTCCGGGGAGACCCCCTTCAGGCGATAGCCCGCGGCGCCGGCCAGCAGGGCACGCTTCAGATACTCCGGGTCGTCAAACCCCGTCAGAATGACCACACGGGTCGTGGGCGCCACCTTCCGCACCCGGGTGGTCGCCTCCAGACCGTCCATATCCGGCAGGCGCACATCCATGAGCACCACATCGGGCTGGAGGGAACGGGCCAGTTCCACCCCCTCCTGCCCCGTGCCCGCTTCCCCCACCACCGTCATATCCGGCGCACTGCTCAGAACCGCCTTCAGCCCCTCCCGAAAGAGGGGGTGGTCGTCCACCAGAAGGATGGAGACAGGGCGCTTGCCCAGGCTCTCCACAGGCTTCCTCCCTTCTGCCGTGCTCGTCGTAAAGGCCACCACGGGACATCCTAGCCCTTGCCCCACAAGAGGCGAAGGGGCGAAGGCGAGCGGTTCGCACTTTTTTGAGGAAAATTGGGGGTTATCCCTCACCAGAGAAACGGCCCCTTCATTATAATACCTTCTAGCGGTGAGGGACGGGTATGACGGCACCGGGGCTGGATGACCTGTTGGCCAGCGGTGGGGCAGAGCGCCTCCTGCGTGCCATTGCAGAGGTGGCCTTCGTCAACCTCTCCCGTCTCCCCTCCCCGGCCGTTATGGAGCGCCTGGCGGGCATCGTGGGGGAGGGCCTGGGGGCACGGGCGGTGGTGGTCCGCCGATACGACCCCCACCGCCAGGTGCTGGAGGCGGTGGCCTCCTGGGGCATCCCCCTTGCCGACCTCCCCTACCCCGCCCTTCCGGTCCAGCGGGAGGAGCGTCTCTACTCGGTCAACACCGTAGCGGTTGTCTACACCGCCGACCTCCAGGATGACCCCATCGCCCACACCGTGCGGGAGCGCCTGGGGATAGAGACCACTCTGGCGGTCCCCCTGCGCACAGCCGACACCTACCTGGGAACCCTGCGCCTGCACTTCCGGGAACGGCGCACCTTCACCCCTGAGGAGACGGCCCTGGTGCAGGCGGTAGGCGACCGCCTCGCCCTGGCCCTGCATCACCTGGAGGCGCTGGAGCGGGAGCAGGGCGCCCGCCGGCAGGCCGAGGCCCTCCTGGCGATTGCACGGGCCGGCCTCGCCAACGCCCCACTGGAAGAGATATTGCAAGGCCTGGCGTCCGCCATCCGCCAAGCCCTCCGGGCCGACTCCACGGTCATCCGCCTCTGGGACGAGGAGAGCCAGGGGCTTGTCCTGGGCGCCTCCGACCCTCACGAGTTCCCCGGCTGGGGCAGACCCAGTGTCATCCTGCCGATGGAGTCCTTCTCCGGCCGTGTCTTCACTGAGAACCGCACCCTTATCCTGGCCGACATCCACAGCGACCCCACCGCCCACCCCAGGTTCCCTCCCCAGTTCCGCTCCACTATGGGCACGCCCCTTCCTGGGGAGGAACGACCGGTGGGCGTCATCCACGTGGAGTGGAAGGAGCCCCATACCCCCACCCCCCAGGAGCAGGTCATTCTGGAGATGGCGGCAAGCCTGGCGGCTCAGGCGGTGCGCAAAACACAGGCGCTGGAGCGGGAGCAGGGCGCCCGCCGGCAGGCGGAGGCCCTCCTGGCGATTGCACGGGCCGGCCTCGCCAACGCCCCACTGCAGGACATCCTCCAGGGCCTGAGCAGGGCCATCTACGCCGCCCTGGGGGCCGACCGGGTTGTTATACGCCTGTGGAACGAAGAGGAGCAGAGCCTGGACCTGGCGGCCTTCACCCCTGCCCTTCTGAGCCACCTCCTGCGCCCCCGCCACCGGAGCGGGGAGAAGACCTTCTCCCTGCGGGTCTTCCAGGAACGGCGCACCATCGCCCTGCCCGATATTGAATCGGACCCCGTCGCCCAGGCCACCTTCCATCCCAGCCTGGTCTCCACCCTGGGGACGCCCATCCCCGATGTGGAGAAGCCACTGGGCGTCATTCACGCCGATTGGACGACCCGCCACGTGCCCACGCCCGCCGAGCAGGCCCTCCTGGAGATGGCGGCGGGCCTGGCGGGGCAAGCCATCCTGCGGGCACGGGCGCTGGAGCGGGAAGAGAGCGCCCGCCGCTGGGCCGAGGCCCTGGCCGACGTGCTGGAGCGTGCCACCCGCCCCGGACCCCTTCCCCAGGTCCTGCAGGGCATCCTGGAGGGCATGGCCCACTACTGGGACGCCCCGGGGGGCATCATCCGCCTGGTGGACAGGGATGCCAACTGCCTCAACGCCGTCGCCTGCATCGGCTACCGCCTGGAGGACCTGGCCCCCCAGCCCGTAGACGGCAGTGGAGGGGGATTCTCCCACCGCATCTTCACCACCGGCGCGACGGGCGTCTTCGGCTACTCGGAACTGGTCCAGGCCGGCTCCTTCATCCCCCGCTTCGGCTACCGGCAGATGCTGGGGGCAGTGCTGAGGGTGCGGGGGGAGGCGGTGGGTGTAATCCACCTGGACTGGAAGGAGGAGCGGATCTTTACCCCCCAGGACATAGAGCGCTTTACCCTCATGGTGGGCCTCGCCTCCCAGGCGGTGGAGCGGGCGTGGCTGTATGAGGAGACCAGCCGGCAGGCCCAGGCCCTCCAGGAGAGCAACAGGGCCCTGCGCTTCCAGGCGGTTATCCTGGGGCAGGTGCAAGACGCCATCTGCGCCACCGATAGGGATGGGAAGGTGCGCTACTGGGGGCCGGGGGCGGAGGCCCTTCTAGGCGTCCCGGCCCCCAGCGCCCAGGGCAAGCCCCTCTACGCCCTCTTGGGATACACAGCCGAGGAGTGGGCGGAGTGCGTTCGCAGGGTGGAGCAGGGGGAGATCCCGGCCACCCGCTCGGTGCGCTACGCCCACCCCCAGGGGAAGGCCCTCTGGCTTGACCTGGCCATCTCCCCCTGGTATGGAGAGGGGGGCGGTTTGGATGGGTTCATCGTGGTGGGGCGAGATGTAACCCGGGTGCGCCAGATGGAGGTGCAGATGCTCCAACTGGAGAAGATGCGCGCCCTGGGGCAGATGGCCGCGGGCGTCGCCCACGACTTCAACAACTTCCTGGCGGTGATTATGGGCCAGGCGGAACTGGCCCTCATGGACAGAACCCTTTCCCCTCGCCTCCAGCAGGCCCTGGAGGCCATCCGGCGGGCGTCGGTGGATGGGGCGCAGGTGGTGCGCCGTCTGGCCACCCTGGCCCGCCTGCGGGCCGAAGGCCAGCCCGAGCCGGTGGACGCCCAGAAGGTCTGCCGGGACGCCCTGGAGAGCACCCGCTTCGCCTGGGAGGAGCGCTCTGCCCGCCAGGGCATCGCCATCCATCTGGACCTGGACCTGCAGGAGGTGCCTCCGTTGGCCTGCACCGAGTCGGAACTACGAGAGGTGCTCATCAACCTCATCCTGAACGCCATTGACGCCATGCCCCAAGGGGGCACCCTGGGCCTCGCCTGCTTCCAGGACGGGGGGCAGGTGTGCATCGCCGTGAAGGATACGGGCATCGGCATCTCCCCCCAGGTGCGCCAGCACCTGTTTGAGCCGTTCTTCACCACCAAAGGCCCCCGGGGCACCGGCCTGGGCCTGGCCGTCTCCTACAGCATCGTGAAGCGCTATGGGGGCGACATCACCGTGGAGTCCGCGGTGGGGAAAGGCTCCACTTTCACCGTCCGCCTCCCCATCGCCCCGTCCCCGCGGGAAAAAGAGACGCCCAAAGGCGAGAGCATCCCCGCCGGGCGCAGTCTGCGCCTGCTGGTGGTGGAGGACGACCCCGCCGTGGCCGACCTGCTGGAGGACATGCTCCACACCCTCGGCCACCACCCCCAGGTCTTCCGGGACCCCACCCAGGCCCTGGAGGCCATCGGCTCCGGCGAGTGGGATGCGGTGCTCACCGACCTGGCCATGCCCGGCGTCAGCGGTTGGGAGGTGGCCCAACACAGCAAGAAGGTCCGCCCCATGGTGCCCGTGCTCCTCCTCACCGGCTACGGGGACCACATTGACCCCCAGCAGGCCCGTGCCCACGGCGTAGACGGCATTCTGGGCAAACCCGTTTCGGCCAGGGACATGGCGATCGCCCTGCAGGCGTTAGTTGAGGGGGGGGGGGTGAGAGTATTCCGCCAGAAACTCGGCTAATAAAGACGACCTCCGTCTGGAAATACCCGCCCTATCTGCCCCGCTGACGGAGCACCTGCACCCCCGCCGAGGCCAGCACCGCCCCCTTGATGGGTGGGGGGGCTTTGCGCACCACCACCCGCACCCCCTCCACCTGGGGGAAGCGCCCCAGCACCCGCTCCGCTATGGCCTGCGCCAGAGACTCCAGCAGGGCCTGGGGTGGCCCCAGCACCACCTCTTGCACCAGACGGTAGAGGGCGGAATAGTCCACCGTGTCCTCCAGACGGTCCCTGGCGCCGGCGCTCCCCAGAGGGAGGCGCACCTCCAGGTCCACCAGGTAACGCCCCCCCAGGCGTCGCTCCTCCTCGGAGACCCCGTGGAAGGCGTAGAAGGCCATCCCCTCCAGGAGGATGCAGTCGCCCTCGTAGGCGCTCATGGGAAAGGGGTCTCCTCCAGCAGGGCGTAGCGCCCCATATCCACCAGGCGCGTCTCCAGAAAGGCGCCGGAGGGGCGATAGGTGGTTACCAGCAGTTGCCAGCGCCCCTGCTCCTCCCGGTAGCGGGCCAGCAGGAGGCGGGCGGGCTCAGGGGGAGGGCCCTCCAGGCCGGCCAGGGGCACCCTCAGCACCCACGGACGGCGCAGAAGGGGCACATAGGGCCGTCCCTCGGCGTCGAAGGCCTCCAGGGCGAAGACACGGCGCAGGCGGTAGCCCTCGGGGGGTGGGGGGACCTGGGCGGGGTCTAGGGGGCGGTAGAGGAGTTGGGTAGTGGCGGGGAGGCTCTCCCATTCCAGCCAGAGGGCGATGCGCCGGGCAGGGTCGGTTTCCCCCGAGGCGAGGGTGGTGCTGGGGAGGGGGTTTATGCGTGGCAGGAAGCCGCGAGGGAAGGGTTGCAGAAGCCACACCTGCGCCCCCTCTACCGGCGGAAGGGGCACCCTCTTCACCTGGTTGGCGGGGACGATGAGGGGCGGGGGCACCGAGAGGTGGGGCGGAGGGGTGGGCCAGGGGGGTTGGGCCAGAACGGGAAGCGCCCCGCCCGCCCAGCGGGAGAGCCACACCCCCACACCCACCGCCCCCAACACCGCCACCAGGAGCATCACCCCTTTGCCCAGGGCCAGACGCCTCATCACAGATGCTAGTATAGAGGGATAGCAGGCACAGGACAATGGCCTCTATGAGCAGAACCCTCCTCCTCGCCCTCCTGGGGGCGCTTGCGCTGGGGCTGGTGGGGGTTGGAGCGTGGGCCGGTCTGCGGGTGCGGAGTGGACTGGCCTACGCCTCCCAGGCCCGGCAGGCGGTCTCCGCCATGGAGGGGGATGTGCAGGCCCTCCTGGAAGGGAGCCAGGGCCAGCGCCGGGCCCTGGCGTCTCTGCGCACCCACGCCCAAGAGGTGGAAACCGCCAGCGCCCAGGCCCTGGCCCGCTTGGGGTGGCTGGGGATGCTCCGCCCTTTGCCCTGGGTGGGGCCGAGGGTGCAGGGGGGCTTGGCCCTCCTGGAGGCGGGACGCACCGGCGGGCGCATTGCCCAACGCCTGGCCGACGCCCTGGACAAGGTAGCCCTGATGGGGCTGGGCGAGGAGACCCCGGGGGCCGACCCCGCCACCCGCCTGCGCCTCGCCCTGCAGGAGGCCTCCCCCGCCCTGCGCCAGGCCCAGGAGGACCTCCCCACCCTGGCCCGTGCCCTGGAGACCGCCCGTGGCACCCCCATGGGTCAGGGGGTCTCCGCCCGCCTGGAGGCCCTCCTGCCGGTGGTGCAGACCCTCTCGGCCCTGGCCCAGGCCAGCCCCCAGGCCCTGGAGCACGCCGTCGCCCTCTCCGGCGGGCTGGAGGTCCTGCACCGGTGGAGCGCCGACCCCCTTCACACCCTCACCAACCCCACCGCCCTCACCCCCCTCCTGGCCCAGGTGCGGGAGGAGGCGTCGGCCCTGGCCCAGGCCCTGGAGGTGGCCCGGCGCACCCTCCAGAACGACCCCCAGCAAAGGGAAGCCCTCCGCCTGCTGATGCAAACCAGCCTCCTCCTGCAGCGCACCCTCACCGCCTTGGAGGGGGTGAGCGCCCTCGCCGAGACCGCCTGGAGCCTGGGCCCCCTCTCGGAAGGCTTCGCCCGCCAGACAGAGGAGCGCCTGCGGACCGCCCGGGACGCCCTGGACAGCGCCCAAAAGGAGGCCCTCTCCCTCCGCCTCCTCCTGGAGGAGCAGAAGGGGCGGGGAGAGGCCTCCATCGCCCGCATGCTCGCCCAGGCGCTGGAGGGGAGCGCCTTCTCCCTGGAACGACTGGAAACCAGCCTTGCCTCGGCCCAGCAGGTGGTGGACTTCCTGTGGGGCTTTCTGGGCTACGACTACCCCCGCACCTACCTGGTTATCGCCCAGAACCAGAACGAAATCCGTGCCACGGGGGGCTTTATCGGCTATGTGGCCCGCTTCACCCTGGACAAGGGCATCCTGAAGGACCTGGTGCTCCACGACAGCACCGAGATAGACCCCGAGCCGAGCCTGAAGAACCCCCCGCCCCCCGACTTCATCTACTGGTATCTCTGGATGGAGCGCCTCCTCTTTCGGGACGCCAACTGGAACCCTCACTTCCCCGCCTCGGCCGCCGCCGTGGCGGAGATTTACGCCCAGTGGACAGGGGTGCAGGTAGACGGGGTCATCGCCCTCACCAAAGCCCTAACTCTGGACGTGACGGGCATCCTGGGGGATGTGCAGGTGCCGGGGCATTCCGGCCCCCTCACCCGTTCGGTGGCCGAGGAGTATACCGAGGGCCAGCGCCCCTACATTGGCCGGGGGCGCCCCACCCGCTCCTATGCCCCCTGCGAGGGGAAGCGGTGCTTTGACGAAGACCTCTTCTTCGCCCTCATGGAGCGTTTACGCCAGGGGATGCCCGCCACCGTCCGTCAGCGCCTCCTGGACCTGTTGGCGGAGCAGGTGCGCCGTCGCAACCTCCTCCTGCACCTGTTTGACCCCAACCTGGCCCCCCTGGTGTGGGAGATGGGGTGGAACGGGGCCGTCCGCCAGGTGGACCACGACTACCTTATGGTGATAGACAACGCCCTCCCCGGCCACGAACGCAAGTGGGCCCGCCGGTCGTGGGAGTATCGGGTCGCCCTGGCGGTGGACCGCCCCCTGGAGGCATCCCTCCGCCTGCGCTACACCCATGGGGGTGCCCCGCTCGCAGAGACCTGTCGCCAGGCCGACTGGAAGGCCTCCACCTGCTACTGGAACTTCTTCCAGGTCTTCCTCTCCCGCTGGGCTATAGATATTGACGCCCCCCCGGTCCTGCTCCACGAGGGCACCGAGAAACTGGCCTGGGGCTACACCGACGCCGAGACCCTCCGCATCCTGCGCCACACCGGGGAGGGGCTAACGGGGCTGACGGAGGTAGGGGGCTACCTGACGGTGGAATCGGGCACGGTGGTAACGGTGCCCCTGCGCTACCGCCTTTCGCCCCAGGTGCTCCTCCCCCTGGGAGAGGGGCGCTACGCCTATCGCCTGTTGGTGCAGAAGCAATCCGCAGTGGACGACGACCAGATAGCCGTTGCGGTGCGCTTGCCGGAGGGGGCGGGCCTGCTCCAGGCTACCCCCCAACCCACCCAACGCCAGGGCCAGTGGCTGGTGTGGCGCACCACCCTCCTGGCCGACACTACTTTCCTGGTGGTCTTCGCCGCCCCAACCCCGAGGGGCTAGCGCCCTCTTTGCGCCTCTATCGGCGGGTTGAGGCCCCCTTACGCCACTGGGCGATGCCCTCCTCCAGGGTCATCCACCCCAGGAGGGCGCACTTGATGCGCACCGGGAACTTGCTGACGCCTCGCAGGGCCTCCAGGTCGCCCAACTCCTCCAACTCCTGAGGCGAAAGGGCCTTCCCCTGCAGCATCTCCCGCACCCGTCGGGAGAGGCCCAGGGCCTCCCCTACCGTCTTCCCCTTGAGCAGTTCCCCCATCATGGAGGCCGACGCCTGGGAGATGGAGCACCCCCGCCCCTGCACGCCCACCTGGACGATGCGCTCCCCCTCCAGCCGTATCTGCACCGCCACCTCGTCCCCACAGAAGGGGTTCTGCCCCTCACTGGCGATGTCCGCATGGGGCACCGGCGAGCGGTTCCGGGGGTTGCGGTAATGGTCCAGGATCACCTCCCGATACAGTTCGTCCAGTTCGTCCATGGGGAAGGCGGGGGAGGTGTCCTGGGCCATGGCCGCCTACCGTGGAGTGCCCACCCGCCCAAAGAAGCGGATGGCCTTGCGGAGGGCGTCAATGAGGGCGTCTACCTCTTCCTCGGTGTTGTAGAGGTAGAAACTGGCACGGGCGGTGGCCACCACCCCTAGGGAGCGCACCAGGGGCATAGCGCAATGGTGCCCGGCACGGATGGCGATGCCCTCCCGGTCCAGGAAGGTGCCCAGGTCGTGGGGGTGGATGTCGGGGTGGTGGAAGGAGATAACCCCGCCCCTCTGCTCCGCCCGGGGGGGGCCAAAGACCTGCACCTCCTCCAACTCGGCGAAGCGTTGGAGGGCGTAGCGGGTGAGGGCGATTTCGTGCTGGCGGATGGCGGACATGCCGATGGCCTTCAGGTAGTCAATGGCCACCCCGAAGGCGATGGCGTCGGCGATGTTGGGCGTGCCCGCCTCATAGCGGAAGGGAGGAGCCTTCCAGGTGGCCCGCTCATAGGTAACCTCCCGCACCATCTCCCCACCCATCAGGAAGGGCTCCATCTCCTCCAGCAGGGGGAGTTTGCCGTAGAGCACCCCGATGCCCGTTGGCCCCAGCATCTTGTGGGCCGAGAAGGCCAGGAAGTCGCAGTCCAGGGCCTGCACATCCACCGGCATATGGGGGACGCTCTGGGCGCCGTCCACCAGCACCAGAGCACCCACGCCGTGGGCCAGGCGCACCACCTCCTCCACCGGCACGATGCTCCCCAGCACATTAGACATATGGGTGATGGCGACCAGGCGCACCCGTGGCGAAAGCAAACGCCGGAAGGCGTCCATATCCAGGAGGCCCTCCGGCGTAAGGGGGGCGATGCGTAGGGTCGCACCCGTTTCGGCACAGACCCTCTGCCAGGGCACCAGGTTAGAGTGGTGCTCCATAGCGCTGGTGAGCACCTCCTCCCCAGGTTTCAAGTGGTGGCGCGCCCAGGCGGAGGCCACCAGGTTGATGGCCTCGGTGGTGTTGCGGGTCCAGATAATGCACTCCAGGGAAGGTGCGTTGATGAAGTCCGCTACCTTCTGGCGTGCCTCTTCGTAGCGCTGGGTGGCCTCCTCCCCCAGGGTGTGCACCGCACGGTGCACATTGGCGTTGTAGCCCTCGTAATACGCCACCAGGGCCTGGATGACCTGGCGCGGCTTCTGGGAGGTGGCAGCGTTGTCTAGGTAGACCAGGGGCTTGCCGTGCACCTTGCGCTGGAGCACGGGGAAGTCTTGGCGGATGGTGTGGACATCCAGCATGTTGCCCCCTAGTCGGGAAGGGCTACCTCTATCTTATCCCCCTGGATGCGGGTCTTGAAGGTCTGGATGGGGCGCACGGCGGGAAGGGCCAGCACCGCCCCGGTGCGCACATCAAACCGTGCCCCGTGGCGGGGGCATTCTATCGCATAGCCGAAGAGCACCCCCTCCCCCAGGGGGCCACCGTCGTGGGTGCAGAGGTTCTGGACGGCGAAGAACTGCCCATCCACATTGCATACCGCCAGGGACCTCCCCCCCGCCTGCACCACCCGGGCGGTGCCAGGGGGGATATCACGAGGGGAGGCGACGGCTATCCACCGCTCGGCCATAGGCTACCCTCCCTTGGAGGCGTCGGGAGTCTGCATCTTCCGGTGGATAAAGGCCCAAATGCGCTCCCTCAGCCAGGGGGTAGGAATGCGCTGGGCCAGGGGGTCAAAGAAGCCCTCCACCAGAATGCGCCTGGCCTCTGGCAAGGGGATGCCCCGGCTCTGGAGGTAGAAGAGGTGCTCCTCATCCACAGGGCCGACGCTGGCAGCGTGGGAGCACCGCAGGTCGTCCGCCTCTATCTCCAGGACGGGGATGGAGTCGGCCTTGGGGCGCCCCCCCAGCAGGAGGTTCTTGTTGGTCTGGAAGGCGTCGGTCTTCACCGCCCCCCGGCGCACCTTCACCGTGCCGTAGTAAACGGCACGGGCAGTATCCTTCAGGGCGGATTTGTAAAGTAAGTCGCTGGTGGTGGAGGGGGAGTGATGGTCCTGCAGGGTTACCTGGTCAAAGACCTGTTCCCCGTCTCCGAAGAGGACCCCCAGGAGGTCGGACCTGCTCCCCTGGCCCTCCAGGTGGTTCTCCAGCACCGTCTTCACGAACCGGCTCCCGAAGTGAATCTGGTAGGTGAGCAGGGAAGCATCCCGCCCCAGGATGCGACTGCGCTGGAAGGAGAGGAAGAGGGCCTGGGGGCCGAGGCACTGGACACCCGTGTAGCGCACCTGGGAGGCGCTGTCCAGCAGGAGTTCCACCACGGGGAGCGCCAGAGCCGGCCCCTCCCCCTCCTGCCAGTAGTCCTCCACGATGGTGGCCGACGCCCCCTCCTCAGCCACGATGAGGGTGTGGGGGAAGAGGGCCCCCTGGGGTCGGGCGAGGATGTGGAGGAGGTGGATGGGCCGTTCCACCTGGGCGTTGCGGGGCAGGTAGATGAACACCCCCCCATTGCGGAAGGCGGACGCCATAGCGGTGAAGCGGTTCTCGGTGGGGGCAATGGCCTTGCCGAGGTAGGTCTGCACCAGGGAGGGGCGCTGGCGCAGGGCCTCCTCCAGGGGCATCACCACCACCCCCGCCCTCTCCACTGCCGGGGAGAGGAGATGGCGAAGGGTGTGCCCCTCGGCCTGCACCAATAGGGCATCATACTCTTTGCCGGGGCGCAGGAGGGTGCGGGCGGTGCCCAGGGTGCGCCGACGGGGGGCGTCCCCGTCGGGCTGGAAGGCTTCGTAGGGCAAGGAGGCCACATCGGTCCGACGCCACCACTCGTGGGAAGGAGGCGGGAAGGGGGTCTGCTGGTATGCGTGGAAAGCGTCTAAACGGGCGTGAAGCGCCCAGCCCGGCTCTCCCCAGCGGGCAGACAGCCGTCGCACCGCCTCTTCGGTGAGGCGGGAGAGAGGGCGCTGGGTAAGGGCGACATCGCTCATAACGGGTGTGCTCCTGTGAGGAATGAAGGGTTAGCCGACCGCCCCTGAGAGTTGCAGTTCAATGAGGCGGTTCATCTCCACGGCGTATTCCATGGGCAGGGTTTTGGTAAACGGCTCAATGAAGCCGTTGACCACCATGGCCATGGCCTCCGTCTCGGTGAGGCCACGGCTCATGAGGTAGAAGAGTTGTTCCTCGCTGATCTTGGCCACCACCGCCTCGTGGCCGATGGACACATCCTCCTCCGCCACCTCAATGTAGGGATAGGTGTCGGAGCGGGAGTAGGGGTCCAGGATGAGGGCATCGCACCGCACCATAGACTTGGCGCCCTTGGCCCCCTCGTAAATCTTCAGGAGGCCCCGGTAGGAGGTGCGCCCCCCGCCCTTGGAGATAGACTTGCTGAGGATGGTAGAGGAGGTGTAGGGGGCCACATGGATGGCCTTGCCCCCGGCGTCCTGGTGCTGGCCGGTGTTGGCGAAGGCAACGGAAAGGATATCCCCCCGTGCCCCCTTGCCCATCAGGAAGACGGAGGGGTATTTCATGGTAACTTTGGAGCCCAGGTTGGCGTCTATCCACTCCACCACCGCCTCTTCGTAGGCCACCGCGCGCTTGGTAACCAGGTTATAAACATTGAGGGACCAGTTCTGGATGGTGGTGTAGCGCAGGCGTGCCCCCCGCATGGAGATGAGTTCCACCACCGCGCTGTGAAGGGAGTCTTTGGAGTAGACGGGGGCGGTGCACCCCTCCACATAGTGGACGAAGGAGCCCTCGTCGGCGATGATGAGGGTGCGCTCAAACTGCCCCATGGCCTCGGCGTTGATACGGAAGTAGGCCTGGAGGGGGATCTCCACCCGCACCCCGGGGGGCACATAGATGAAGGAGCCTCCGCTCCACACGGCGCTGTTGAGGGCGGCGAACTTGTTGTCGGCGGGGGGGATAACGGTGCCGAAGAAACGACGCACCAGGTCGGGATACTCCCGCACCGCCGTGTCGGTATCCACGAAGATAACGCCCTTCTTCTTCAGGTCCTCCCGGAGGGAGTGGTAGACCACCTCGGATTCATACTGGGCACCTACCCCGGCCAGGAACTTGCGCTCCGCCTCGGGGATACCCAGTCGGTCAAAGGTCTTCTTGATGTAGTCGGGGACCTCGTCCCAGGAGTGCCCCTGGCGCTCTGTGGGCTTCACATAGTAGTGGATCTCGTCGAAGTTGATGGCGGAGAGGTCGGCCCCCCAGGTGGGCATGGGCTTCTGGAAGAAGACCTCCAGGGCACGGAGGCGGAAGTCCCGCATCCACTGGGGCTCCCCCTTCATATCGGAGATCTCCTCCACCACCCGGCGGGAGAGGCCGGGCTTGGCCTTGTAGACATACAGTTCGGGGTCCCGGAAGCCGTATTTATAAGGGCCGAGGTCAATCTGTGGGCGTGCGGTGGTCATGGCTCTCTCCTTTCTATGCCTGGGAGCGCACCTGCTGAAGGACCTGTTCGTAGCCCCGTGCCTCCAGTTCCTCGGCCAGTTCGGGGCCGCCGGAGCGGACGATGCGCCCCTCCGCCAGGATGTGCACGAAACGGGGGCGCACATAGCGCAGGATGCGCTGGTAGTGGGTGATGAGCAGGATGGCGTTGGCCGGGGAGGCGAAGGCGTTGATGCCCTCGGCCACCACCCGGAGAGCGTCAATATCCAGACCCGAATCCGTTTCATCCAGCACGGCGACGGTCGGCTGGAGGACGGTGAGTTGCAGGATCTCGGCCCGCTTCTTCTCGCCCCCCGAGAAGCCCTCGTTCACATAGCGCTGGAGGAAGGACTCGTCCATCTTCAGCAGGTTGGCCTGTTCCCGAATGCGCCGGCGGAACTGGACCACAGGGAGGTCCTGGCCACGAAGGGCCCGGCCGGCCGTGCGCAGGAGGTTGAACAAGGTAACCCCCGGCACCGCCACAGGATACTGGAAGGCCAGGAAGAGGCCTTTGCGTGCCCGTTCATCGGCGGTTGCCGAGGTGATGTCCTCCCCCTTCAGAAGGATGCGCCCCTGGGTAACCTGATACTTGGGGTGGCCCATAATGGCGTAGGCCAGGGTGCTCTTGCCGGAGCCGTTGGGCCCCATGAGGGCGTGCACCTCGCCGGGGTAAAGGGCCAGGGAAACGCCCCTGAGAATCTCCTTGCCTTCCACCGCCACATGGAGGTCTTCTATCTGCAGGAGGGGAGACAGAGTGGTCATGGCACCCTTTCTTTTGTCGTCTTTGGAGATAGCCTAAGTCAACATTACCACGCTCCCCTGCCCCTGTCAAGGGCGGGAGGGGCCAGGGCACCGCCCTTCTCGGAGGGGGAAGCGGGCACACGCCCTATCCCCGCTAGAGGGCGTTCCCACTGATGTGCTCGGGGGCGATGACCAGAATAACCCTCTGCTCCCCAGGGCGTAGGGGATAGGGCTGGCCCCGATATTTGTAGGATAACTTGTGGATATGCTCCGTGGCCCCCTCGGTGCGAATTTCCACCACCCGCCCCCGAATCTGCAGGCGCCGGTAGGGGTCCTGGGGGTCCGTTACCGAGAGGGCGATACGGGGGTCCCTGCGCACATTCCGCTCTTTCACACGCCCCAGGGCGGTGTTGACCAGAATATAGGTGCCGTCGGTGTCTATCCACACGGGGGTTACCTGGGGCGAGCCGTTGCGCATGAGCGTCGCCAGGTGAGCAAAAACGGGCTTCTCCAAGAGCGCGCGGGCACCCGCCGAAAGTGGCACAGGCACAGGGCACCTCCCACGGCGGTGTCTATGCCATAATGCAAGGGTAACCCCAAAAGGCGACGGGGGCAAGAGGGGAGCCACCTCCCCTTATCCATAGGGTAACGAGCAGAGTATGGAGAGCCCCATCCCCCCTGCCCTCCCGCAGGGGAGGCGCTGGCCTCCCCTGCTGGCCCTGGTCCTTTGGCTGGGGGTTATCCTGGGCGTCTCCTCCTGGCCACGCCCTGCCCTGCCGGTAGAGCCTCCCTCTTTCCTGCGCCAGGCCCTGGCCCCTACGGTGCACTTCCTTCTCTACGGCGTCCTGGGGCTGTTGGCCTCCTGGGCCCTGAAACGGGGGGGGCCTCAGCGGATTCCGCCCCTTCTCACCGTCGCCGGCGTGGGGCTGTTCGGGTTCCTGTGGGGGATGCTGGACGAGTGGTATCAGGGCTTTATCCCGGGGCGGGATTCCTCGTGGGGGGACGTGGCGGTGGATGTGGTGGGGGCCATCGCTGGGGGCGTGGCCTTCGCCTGGCTCGTGGCCCGTGGGGGGCGAGGCCACCTCTCCCCCCAACGGTCAGCGCAGGAGCAGGAGCACCACCACCGCCGTGGCTAGCCAGAGCCCCCCTGCCACCAGAAGGGGCTTGTCGGTGAAGAGCACCTCCTCTGGGGCCTCCCCCAGGTTGCGGACGTGCACCAGATACAGATAGCGGAAGAGGCCGAAGAGGACAAAGGGGATGGTGAGCATCATGGCGTGGTTGCGGGGGACATTGGGGGCGGTGAAGGTGTAAAGGGTGTAGGCAATGAGGGTAGAGGGGGCCACCACCGCCAGGAGTTGGTCCAGCAGGGGGAGGGTGTATTCCCCCAGCACGGGACGCTGCGCGGAGGCGGAGCCCCCCGCCAGGGCCAGTTCGTTGCGCCGTTTCCCCAGACCGATGAGCAGGGCACCCAGCCCCGTTACCACATACAGCCACGGCGATATGGGAGCCTCCACGGCCACGGCCCCCGCCACCGCCCGCAGGATATACCCCACACTCAGCGCCAGCACATCCAGGATGACCAGGCGTTTCAGAACGAAGGTATAGGCGGAGGTGGAGGCCAGGTAGAGGAGGGCTACCCCGCCGAACCACACCCCCAGGGCGAAGGAGCCGGCTAGCCCTAGAGCAGTCAGCACCAGCACCACCCCATACGCTACCCCCACGGGCAGGGCACCCGAGGCGATGGGACGGGAGCGCTTCCGGGGGTGCAAGCGGTCCCGGGGGGCATCCACCGCATCGTTCACCAGGTAGACGGCCGAGGAGAGGAGGCAGAAGAGGAGAAAGGCCAGAAACGCCCTCCCCAGCAAGAGGCCTGCCTCCCCGGGGGCGGAGGGGGTCCACCGCTCGTGAACGCTGAAGGCCAAGGGGAGGAAGACCAGGATGTTCTTGGCCCACTGCTTGGGGCGCAAGGACCGCACCAGCGCCCGCGCCACGGCCCCCACCCCCCGCCCAGGGGCGGACGGTAAAAGGGCATCGGCCGAGAGATGCGTATCCCCGGTGCGCATAGCCCCTCCCCTGGGGGCACTTTAGGGCAAGGGGATAGGGCTGTCAAGCGGGGCGCTGTTCTTCCGGGCAGGGGTTGCCCCTGTCCGCCTTCGGGCGAAGGCCAGGGGCTTCAGGGGCTTAGGGACGCCGTTCTCCGGACGCACCAGGCTCTTGGTCAGCCACACATGGCTGGTGGGCCGACGGAACCCGTTCTTTCGGAAGAAGGCCAGGGCCTTGGCGTTGTCCCCCTCGGTGTCTACGATGAGCATTCGCACCCCCTCCTCCTTCATCCGCTTCTCAAACTCGTGGAGGAGGCGTTGGGCGACGCCCAAGCCCTGGAACTCCTCCTTGACCCCCAGCCACGCCAGGTAGCCGTAGCGCCAAGAGGAGCCCTCTTTCTCCACCGTGCTCCCTAGGGCAAACCCCACGATGTTCCCCCTGCCGTCCTCGGCCACCAGGCAGAACTCCGGGTCGGTGGTGAAGGCGGAGGTTACCTCGTAGGGGTCCCAGGTGCGGTAAAGGGCAGGAAGAGCGGTGCGGGTGAAGAGGCTTTCCCCCAGATGGTAAACAGGTGCCAGGTCATCTATCTCCATCTCACGGATGGAGATGCGCGGCCGGGATAAGTTGTCCTCTCGTCTTGAGGGCATAGGTTATAAGGGTTTCCCTCCTATGGGCGCGTTCGCAGTGGTGCCCACAGCCTAATTATACCACACCAGCGCCCCATAGGGCGCCTACTACCTGGCGGTTCCCCAGCGGAGGATGCGCTCTGGCACACCCGCCAGGCCTTTGATGACCAGGGCCAGTTCGCCACGCCCCGTAAGGCCCTTCTCCCCAGGATAGGCAAAGACGAGAACGCCCTCCCGATGGTGTGCAGACTCCTGGAGAGGCACCCACGCCGTGGACGGAAGCCTCCCCTGGGTATCCCATTGAAGGGCGCTCAGGGCGACCAGGTTATACCGACCCAGGTCAACGCTGTGGGTGTCCACCTTCACGTGAAAGAGCAGGTATTCCCCCAAGGGGAACTTCTCCAGGGCCGGCTTGCCCATTGCCCGCAGGTGTTCGGGGGTAACCAGCGTCGCCTCGACGGTAACACCGCCCTGGGCCCTATCGGTTCGGGTCAGCAGGGCAGTATCCCCCTCTGCGGGCGTGGCAGGGGTGAACAAACCAGGGGTTGGTGTCGCCTTGCGTTGGAAGGCACAGCCCCCGACAACGAGCAGGAGGAAGACTACCGGCAGGAGACGCCCCAAGGGTAGGAACGTATCTACCCCTCCTTGGGGAGGGGCCTGGCGGCCACCCTGTCAGAGACCGGCAGGTGCCGTCGCCCCTGATGCACCAGGCGGAGCATGAGAACCACCCCTATAATGTTTACAGCGATGCCTGCCACCATAAGGGGGACACGAAACTGGTTCAAAAAAATGGCGGCCCCCGAGAGGCCCATCAGGGGGAGCACATCTGTAATATGGTGGGCACAGCATGCCACCATAGCCACCGACGAGGTCCCCGTGCCTGTGGCGGCCGCCGCCGTAGGGGCGTGGAGGGGCTTGGCACGGGGAATGCCCAGGCGCAGGTAGGTGTAGAGGCCTATCTGGACGCCAAAACCGGTGGCGATCGCAGCCACGAAATACCAGTCCTGCCCCAGGAGAGTCAAGGCGTGGCGCAGGCCCTGGGCCCACGAAACGACACCTATGTAAAGGAGGATGAGGAGGCCAGCACTGGCCACGCCCGAAGAAAACCCCAGAAGGAGCCTGCGACGGCTCACCTTTGTTTGTAGCGCGTTGGCCGCCTCGTTGTGGCATACCATTCGCCGTTCCATCCGACCCCCTTCTGACGCAATGGTATTGCGCTGTCAACACCCTAACGGTGAAGAAAACTACACAGTTGCCAGAATAGCCAGGCCTAGAGCCACCACGCCGGCCCCCAGGCCCAATCGCACCCGCTCCCTGTAGTGCAAGTTCCAGTGGGCCAAACGGTTCAAAACAGGACGGGCCGATGCGGCTACCAGGAGAGCCACTAGGGGAATCACAAAGACAACATTATAGAGCACCAAATATAGGTAAGCGAGAACAAAACTCTGCTGAAGCGCTAGCATACTCAGGATAGCCAGATACACAGCGCCACTACACGGCACGGTGCAGAGGCCTACCAGGACACCCAGTCCCAACATAGACATCAGGGATGCACGCCTCCCCCACCGTTGCACAAGGTTCCCTACCGAGCGGGGTGCGCCAAGCCTGGGACCCCACCCCGGCATGAAGAAGTCTTTCATCATCCATAGCCCCAGAAAGACGGCCACTAGCGCCCCCAGTCGGGCCCCTAGATGGTTCTGCGTCAAGGCGGTAGAAACCCGCATAAGCCCTGCCCCTATGCTCAGATAGGTGGCAAAGATGGCCAGGATAAAGGCACCACCGTAGAGGAAGAGCCTGTCCCGCATAGCCCCCGTCCCACCCACCCCCCCATACAGGGAGGCAACAGTCGCCACAAAAAGGAGGAGCACCGTGAAGGCGCAGGGGTTGAGGCCGTCCAGCAGCCCTGCCAGCGCTACCGTCGGCAGGGCAACAGGAGCAGAAGACAGCGGCGTTGAAAAGGCAGAGGTGAAACGGGCCTGGGTCTTCCACCCCCAGGATGCCAGCCCGATCGCCAGCACCAGCACGAAAGGGATGGCTACCCCTACAAGCAAGCGACCGTTGCGCACACCTACCCCCGAACTACGAGGACACCCTGCATAAAGGGGCTCTCCCGCCCGCCACAGCACACATCGCAATAGAACACAAAGGCCCCCGCCTGGGAAGGTGTAAAGGTGAAGTTTTGTGCCGTGAGGGGAGGGACCTTGATATTGATCCCCAACTCGTCCACCGCGAACTGGTGCCAGCCACCTCCATCGGTATGAAACTGGTTGTCTTTGTTGACCAGACGCAAGGTCACCGGTTCCCCAGCCCGCACCTCGACGAGCGAGGGGCTAAATCCCCCCATGCTCAGCGAGACTGTTACCGTGCCCGGTGCCCCTCGTCCCACCGGCTCGAGGGCTCGCCACAAGAAAAAGGTTGCGGTGGCCAGGATGGCCAGCGTTATCCCTCCAAAGAGCACGAAGCGCCCCCCTCTTCCCGGCGCCCCGGTGCTTCCTTTCTTCCCCTCGTTTCGCCCTGGCAGGTGCAGTGCAGACCGTAGTGCCATGCCTCTACCCCTCCTTTGCCCTGCCGGAGGGAGCACACACCCCGGCCCGGGACGGCCTGCTAGTGGTGCCCCATAGGCTGGGGACCACCCTTCAGGTATTTCTCGGGGTCCTTTTGGAAGGAGACCCTGCACCCAGGACTGCAGAAGTAGTAGGTCTTCCCCTGGTAGTCGTAGGTGGCCGCCGCCTTCTTGGGGTCCACCTGCATCCCGCAGACGGGGTCAACCTCCATCGCCTTCCTGCGCAGGAAGAACGCCATGGCACCTCCTTCCTCTGGCTACCGGGGGGACGTGCCCCCTCGGATAGAGACCGGGTGGTGGGCGGTTAAAAGCCCATCATTCGGCCGTGCATGCCGTCCATCATGCTGTGAGACCCCATCATAGCCAGGCACTGCTCGTGCCCCTGCATCATTTGCACGCAGGCCTCGTGGCCGGCGGGCTGGCGCAGGCGGGACGCCCACGCTGTAGAGACCGCTCTCCCACCCCACAGGCTCCCCGCCAGAAAGGCGAGGCCCAGCAGGGCGAGAACAGCCAGCACCAGAAGAGAGCGCTTCATAGGGCACCTCCTTCCTTACTGTTGCCCTGGGGAGGGGTGCGCTGGCGAAGCCCCCTCACCCGGGGGATGACCACCGGCATCAGGATGATGGTGGTGAGCAGGAAGACCCACCCCGCCCCTATGGACCGGCTGGCCCAGGAGGCCTCTCCCTTCCCGGTGGCCAGGCCGATGAAGGTCAGAGCGGCCGCCAGGGCCAGGCCGAGGTAGATGCAGGCGCCGAGGATTGCAGGGGAAAGGCGCATGCCCCTTACCTCCCGGCGGGGACGGGGGCGGGCGCCTCGGGGCGCACCGCCACCGCACCGCCCTTGTAGCGTCGGCGCACCGGGGGCACAAACCCCCGCATGCGTTGGGTGTTCAGGGTAACGGAGAGGGAACTGGTGGCCATCAACAGGGCAGCCAGTTCGGGGCTGACCACCTGGCCCAGGAAGGGGTAGAGCAGGCCCATGGCCAGGGGGATGGCCAGGGTGTTGTAGGCGAAGGCCCAGAAGAGGTTCTGCTTCACCAGGCGCATGGTGGCCCGTGCCACCTGCAGGGCGGAGACCACATCCAGGGGGTCATCCCGCACCAGGATGATGTGGCCCGTCTCCTTGGCCACATCGGTGCCGGCGCCCATGGCTATCCCCACATCCGCCTGGGCCAGGGCGGGGGCGTCGTTGATGCCGTCCCCCACCATAGCCACCCGGTAGCCCTGCTCCTGCAGGCGCTGGATTTCCCGTGCCTTGTCGCCGGGGAGCACCTCGGCCAGCACCCGCTGGATGCCCAGTTTCTGGGCAATAGCCTGGGCGGTCCGGCGGTTGTCGCCCGTGAGCATGGCCACCTGGATACCCATGCGCTGGAGTTCCCGCACCGCCAGGGGAGCGGTCTCCCGCAAGGTATCCGCCACAGCGATGACCCCCACCGCCTTCCCATCCACCGCCAGGAACATCACCGTCTTTCCCTCCCCTTCCAGGCGCTCGGCATCGGCCAGTAAGGGGTCGCAGGCGATGCCCCGCTCGTGCAGGAGCCGGCGGTTGCCCAGGAGGACGACGCGCCCCTCTATACGAGCCTCCACCCCTCGGCCGGGGAGAGCCTGGAAACCTTCGGGGTCGGGCAGGGCGAGGCCCCTCTCCTGGGCACGGCGCACGATGGCCTCCCCCAGGGGGTGCTCGGAGCGCCGTTCCGCCGACCCCGCCAGGCGGAGGGCCTCCGCTTCGGCGATTCCGTGGGTTACCACATCGGTAACCTCCGGCACCCCCTTGGTGAGGGTGCCCGTCTTGTCAAACACGACCACCTGCACCTTGGTGGCCGACTCCACCGCATCGCCCCCCTTGAAGAGGACGCCGAACTCGGCCCCTTTGCCGGTGCCGGCCATAATGGCAGCCGGGGTGGCCAACCCTACGGCGCAGGGGCAGGAGATGACCAGCACGGCGATGGAGACCAGCACCGCGAACCCCACGGCGCTGGCCGAGGCCAGGGTGTAGGGGGTGAGCATCAGACGGCTGGCGGGGGTGAACCACAGGTCGTAGCCGATGAAATACCAGAAGAGGAAGGTGGCCAGGGCCAGGACATGCACCCAGAAGATAAACTGCCCCGCCACCGCATCGGCCAGGCGCTGGAGGGGGGGCTTGGAGGTCTGGGCTTCCTCCACCAGGCGGATGATCTGGGCCAGGGCGGTCTCCCGCCCCACACGGGTCGCCCGGAAGGTGAAGGCGCCTGTCCTGTTCAGGGTGCCCCCTATCACCTCGTCCCCCGGCCTCTTCTCCACCGGGATGCTCTCGCCGGTGAGCATGGACTGGTCTACTGCCGAGTAGCCCTCCACCACCACGCCGTCCACCGGCACCTGCTCCCCGGGGCGCACCACCAGCAGGTCGCCCGCCTCCACCTCCTCCACCGGCACCTCCACCTCCTGGCCGTTGCGGAGCACACGGGCACGGCGGGGCTGAAGGCGCATCAGCCGTCGGATGGCCTCGGAGGCACGCCCACGGGTAACCGCCTCCAGATAGCGCCCCAGGAGGATGAACCAGGTGAGGAGCGCGGCCGCCTCGTAGAAGGTCGCCATGCGCCCCCCGAAGCCGGCCTCGGGCCAGAAGGTATTGATAACGGCGATGAGATAGGCTGCGCCGATGCCCGTAGCGTAGAGGAGGTTCATATCGGTAACGCCGTGGCGCAGGCCGTTGAAGGAGTTGACGAAGAACTGCCGTCCCGGGCCCAGCACCATGGGCGTGGTCAGCAGGAAGAGGACCACTTTGTTATGCAGGACCTCGGGGATGATGCGGGAGAGGCCCCAGTAGGGCTGGAAGGTGCCCAGCATCACCGCCAGGGCCAGGGGGGTGGCCAGGAGGAGGTTCAGCCTCTGCCGACGCATCTCCTTCTGACGGGCCTCCCGCTCCCGGTCCACCAGGGGCGCCTCCTCCTCGGGGGCAACGGAAAGGCCCAGGGCCTCCAGGGTCTGCCGGAGGTCGGCCAGGGGGGTGAGGTCGGGGGCGAACTCCACCTGCACCCGCCCCCCCGAGGCGTGCACCTTCACCTGGGCGACGCCGGGGAGGGCCAGCAGGGCCGGGACGATGCGCCCCTCCTCCTGGGGCGAGAGGGGGTGGGGCAGGCGAAAGCGGGCGGTCTCCAGCACCACCCCGTAGCCTATCTCCTCCACCGCCTGCCTCATGCTGCGGATGCTGGCGGTGGCGGGGTCGTATTCCAGATAGGCACGGTTGGTGGCCAGGTTGACGGTAACCCGTGCCACACCCGGGACGCCCTGCAGGGCCTCGGTTACGTGGGCGACGCACGAGGCACAGGTCATCCCCTGGATGGGCAAGGTAGCCTTGCGGTAGGTTCTCGCCATCCTGTCCCCCTAGGAGCGGTTGGCCAGGGCGTAAATCTCCGACAGTTCCCTGAGCACCTGCTGGGTGCGGTCGCCCCGAATCCCCTCCACCACACAGGTCTTGAGGTGGCCGTCCAGGATGACCTGCTCAATCTTGTCCAGCGCCCGCTGGACGGCGAAGACCTGTTTGAGAACATCCACGCAGTAGGCGTCCTGCTCCACCATACGGCGCACGCCCTCCAGGTGCCCCTGAACGGACGCCAGCCGCTTGAGCACCTCCTCCCGCACTTCGGCCAGCATGCTGTCCCTCCCCTCCCCCCTGGGTGGGGGTCTTCTGAAATCAGAATAGCGCTATCCCCATGGGGTGTCAAGGGGGAGGCACCCCGACAGGGGACAAGGGCGGAAGGCCCCTTCGGGGGAGCGCCGGCCTATCCGCCGTATTTCTGGCGGAAGTAGGGGATGATGTGGAGACCGAAGAGTTCAATGACCCGCAGGGCGTGGTAGTTCTCCATGCCCGGCCACTGGATGCGGAAGAGGAAAAAGTTGGCGCCCAGGCGCTGGTGGTAGCGCTCTATCTCGGCGATGGCGTCTTCGGGGGTGCCGATGATGAAGCGGTCTCTGGCCAACTCCTCAAAGGGCACCCGGAAGGACTCCTGCCCCGGCAGGGCACGGTCTTGCCCCCATGCGGCGTAGGCCTGGTATTTCCCCTCCAGGTAGGGGCGGGCGATGCGCCACGCCTCCTCCCGTGTGGGGGCGATGAACAGTTCCCGGGCCAAGGGGATGTCGGCGGGCGGGGGGTGGCCGGCCTGCTCCCGCTCCTGGCGGTAGAGGTGCATCTGGCGCTCTACGGTGGGGAGGGAGGCGTGGGGGTTCACAAACCAGGCGTGTCCCAGGCGTGCGGCACGCACAACGGCCCCGTCGTTGTTGGCGGCGATCCAGATGGGCGGATGGGGCTTCTGGAGAGGGCGCACCGTGCACACCGCCTCCCGCAGGCGGAAGTGCTGGCCCTCAAAGGTTACCCGGGGCTGAGTCCAGAGGCGCTGGACCAGTTCCAGGGCCTCCAGGAAGCGCCCCACCCGCTGACGGCGCTCCACTCCAAAGGCCTCGTATTCAATCTCCCGATAGCCTAGCCCCACACCGAACACCACCCGCCCCTCGCTGATAACATCCAGGGTGGCCACACTCTCGGCCACCTCCACGGGGTTCAGCATGGAGAGAAGGAGCACCCCCGTTACCAGGCGCATCTCCCCCGCCTCGGCGGAGAGGCGCGCCAAATAGGGGATGGTCTGGAGGCTCTGATAGGGCGGAGAGAGGAAGTGCTGTCCGCTGGCGATGGCATGGAAGCCGGCGTCCAGGGCCAGGCGCACCTGGTGGAGGGCCTCCCGGAAACGGCGCACGGGGGAATCGGTGATGGGGTGCTGGGGGATGGTGTAAAGGCCGAAGCGGAGCATGGGCACCTCCTCATTTAGAGGGTAAAGGGCAAAAGGGCCTCGTCTATCTTCACCTGAGGCGCTAAGGTGCGCAGCGCAGTGAGGAACCCCCTCTCATCGGCGGGACTAATCACCACCTCCCGCCACCACGCATGGGCGGTCTCCAGCACCAGGTTGCGGGGGGAGAAGGCGGCCCGCAGACGCACCACCCGGAAGGAGGAGACCATAGGGCCCCATCCCCCTCGCCGTATCCGTTGCACACTGCCCAAAGGGATGCTCCACCGCAGGAGGCCCACCTGCACCACCAGCCTTTCCCCCTCCAGGCGGTAGCCGGAGGAGAGGAGGAAACCAACGGTTACCGCCAGCGCTCCCGCCACCACCAGAGCACCCATCGTCCTGTCCTCCCCCTGCTCGGTCAGGAGAACGAGGGCCAGAGCGATTGCCCCTGGCCCCACCAGAAGGGCCGGGAGCCACCACTCTATGCGAGGACGAAACCAGCGTGCGGGCATCCTGGTGTGGCTACAGCAGCCCCTCCCGCTCAAAGATGCTGGCCAGGAGGTGCACTCCTTCGTGTATCTCGTGGGGCTTGGGGTAGGCGTAGCAGAGGCGCAGGCAGTTCTTCCCCTTCCCATCCGGCGAGAAGAGGCTCCCGTTGTAGTAACTCACGCCGGCGTGGAGGGCCTTCTCCTGGACGGCAGCGGTGTCGGCCCCTTCGGGGAGGCGGAGCCAGATATACATACTGCCTCGGGGGTGGCTCCACTGGGCACGGGGGCCGAAGGCCTCCCCCAGGGCGGAGAGCATGGCATCCCGTTTCCGTCGCAGGCCCTGGATCAGGTCCGCCACGTGGGCCTTGCGGTGCTCCCGCAGGTAGCGGTAAACGGCCATGGCGGCGAAGTGGTTGGTGCCGCCGTCGATCTTGATGGTGGTGAGGCGCTCCATCACCTCTGTGGGGGCGACCACCCATCCCAGGCGCACACCGGGGGCCACGATCTTGGAGAAGGAACTGGCGTAGAGCACCGCCCCCTCGGCCCCGTCCAGGCCGGCGATGGCGGGGATGTTCTCCCCCTCTATGCGCAGGTCCACATAACAGTCGTCTTCCAGGATGGGGACGCCAT
>BEHZ01000002.1 GCA_002923335.1 bacterium HR23
TCCTGCAAGCCACATGGGAGAAGACGTGGCCGGAGCGGGATGCCAACGGCCAGCCCGTGCGCCCCTATCGGGAGGACCTGGCGCGTCGCCTGGCGGCCGCCCGCCTGGTTTTCTACAGCCGGGTGCGCCCCGGGGAGCCTCCCAGCCTGGAGAACGCCAACGCCGTTCTGGAGTCCCTTTTCTTCAACCCCCGGCGCTATGACCTGGGCCTGGCGGGGCGGTATAAACTCAACCGCCTGCTGCCCAAGCCCCTTCTGCCCGAAAGGGAATACCGCACCCTCACCCGGGAGGACATCGTAACAGCGGTGCGGTGTCTCATTCAGGTGAACACGGGGGCCTATCCGGAGGACGATATAGACGACCTGTCGAACCGGCGGGTGCGCACGGTGGGGGAGGCGGTGCAGAACGCCCTGCGCCTGGGCTTCCTGCGCTTGGAGCGGGCCATCAAGGAGCGCATGAGCACGCAGGAGGAGAAGGAGGGGGCCAGCCCTACCGCCTTCGTGAACTATCGCCCTGTGTATGCGGTTATCCGTGAGTTCTTCGGGAGTTCCCAACTGGCCCAGTTTATGGACCAGACCAACCCGCTGGCGGAACTGACCCACAAGCGCCGTCTCTCCGCTTTGGGGCCGGGGGGACTGTCCAGGGAGCGGGCAGGGTTTGAGGTGCGGGATGTGCACCATTCCCACTATGGGCGCATCTGCCCTATTGAGACCCCCGAAGGCCCCAATGTGGGGCTGCTGGTGTCTCTGGCCACCTATGCCCGCATCAACCCCTATGGGTTCCTGGAGACTCCCTATCGGAAGGTGCACCGAGAGGTCCCCAACGACGACCCGGACCTGGTGGGGCGTATCCTGCGCCAGGAGGTGCGAGACACGGACGGGAAGGTGCTGGCTTCTCCGGGGCAGGTGGTTACCCCGACCCTCTTCCGGCGCCTGTCCGCTTTGCCCAAACAGCCCATCGCTGTGCGCCCCTTCGTTACCTCTCGCCCCGAGGACATCGTGTATCTCACGGCCGACCAAGAGCGGGAACTGGTTATTGCCCAGCCGAATGTGCCTGTGGACAGCAAGGGGCAACTCCTGGTAGACCGGGTAGAGGTGCGCCGAGGGGCGCACGTGACCCTGGAATCCGTTGAGCGGATTGACTATATGGATGTCTCCCCTATGCAGGTCTTCTCGGTCTCGGCGTCCCTCATCCCCTTCCTGGAGCACGACGACGCCAACCGGGCCTTGATGGGGTCCAACATGCAACGCCAGGCGGTTCCCCTTTTGGCGCCCGAAGCCCCTCTGGTGGGCACGGGGATGGAACGGCACGTGGCTCTGGATTCCGGCCAGGTGGTGGAGGCCCAGGCGGATGGCGTGGTTACCTTCGTAGATGGCCGGCAGGTGCAGGTAACCCGCCCCGATGGGACGGTAGATACCTATCCACTGGTGAAGTTCCTGCGCACCAACCAGAGCACCTGCTTCAACCAGCGTCCTATCGTGCAGGTTGGCCAGAGGGTGCGGAAGGGCGATCCCCTGGCGGACTCCTCTTCAACCGACAGGGGATACCTGGCCCTGGGCCATAACGTGCTGGTGGCCTTTATGTCCTGGGAGGGCTACAACTACGAGGATGCGGTCATCGTCTCTGAAGACCTGGTGCGGAAAGACAAGTTCACCTCGGTGCACATTGAGGAGTTTGAGTGTGAGGCCCGTCAGACCAAGCAGGGCGAAGAGGAGATTACCGCCGATATCCCCCAGGTGGGGGAGGAGGCACGGGCCAATCTGGATGAGAACGGGGTGGTGCGTGTGGGGGCGGAGGTGGGGCCCGGGGACATCCTGGTAGGCAAGGTAACGCCCAAAGGGGAGCAGGAGCCAACGGGGGAGGAGAAACTCTTGCGGGCCATCTTTGGGGAGAAAGCAGCGGATGTGAAGGACACCTCCCTCCGTTTGCGCCACGGGGAATGGGGCAAGGTGATCCACACCCTGGTGCTGGAGCGCAGTCAAAAGCACCCCCTGCCTCCGGGTGTGCAGAAGATGGTGAAGGTGTGGGTCGCCCAGGTGCGCAAACTTTCCGTGGGCGACAAAATGGCGGGACGCCACGGCAATAAGGGCGTGATCTCTAAAGTAACCCCCATGGAGGATATGCCCTTCCTGGACGACGGCACTCCGGTGGAGATCATCCTGAACCCCATCGGCGTGCCCAGCCGAATGAACTTGGGCCAGGTCATGGAAACCCACCTGGGGTGGGTGGCAGCCAACCTGGGCTTCCGTGCCCTGAGCCCCGTTTTCGACGGCGCCCGGGATATAGACATTGAGGACGGCTTGGCCCGGGTGTGGTTCATCCACGCTGCGGGCGCCCTGGACCAGCGCAACCTGGAGCGTCCGGTAGTGGACTGGGAGCGGGTGCGAGCCTGGCTAAAGGAGCGGGGTTACGATATGGAGCGCCTTTTCAGCGACCAGGTGCACGGCGAGGCCCGGGAGGCCTGCCTGCGCCTCTGGCTCAAGGAAGACCCTTACGCCCGGCGCTATACCACGGTAGACCCGGACAAGGCCGACTACGCCACCCTGTTGGATGAGGCGCGCCGTCTCAACCGGGAGCACCGCTTGGCACCTCCCATCCTGGGGAAAGTGCGCCTGCGGGACGGGCGCACCGGCGAATACTTTGACCAGCCCGTTACCGTGGGCTACATCTACATGATGAAACTCATCCACCTGGTGGAGGACAAGATACACGCCCGCTCCACAGGACCCTATAGCCTTATTACCCAGCAACCCCTGGGGGGCAAGGCCCAGTTCGGAGGTCAGCGCTTCGGGGAGATGGAGGTCTGGGCCCTGGAGGCCTACAGCGCTGCCCACAATCTCCAAGAGATGCTCACCATCAAATCCGATGATGTGTCCGGCCGACAGAGGGCCTACGAGGCCATTATCAAGGGCGAGGAGGTGGTTGAGCCGGGGGTGCCCGAATCCTTCCAGGTGCTGGTGAAGGAACTGCAGGCCTTGGGCCTGTCGGTGGAGTTGCTCAGTGAGGAGGAGGTGGTGCCCGCTGTGCCTGGAGGGGACGGCACTGGGGGGAAGCCCTCCCCCGTTGGCCCTTAGCCCCCTCCAGCGAGGCTACCGCCTTCCCCTGGAAAAGCCGGTTCGTCGGCAGGCGCAGAGGAGAGCGTGCCTATGGTGAACAGGAATAGCGATTTCAGCGCAGTGCGCATCAGCCTGGCCTCTCCCGAGAAGATTCTGGAGTGGTCTTACGGCGAGGTAACCAAGCCCGAGACCATCAACTACCGCACCCTCAAGCCCGAGAGGGATGGCCTTTTCTGCGAGCGCATCTTCGGGCCGACCAAGGACTTCGAGTGCGCCTGCGGGAAATACAAGAAGTTCCGCTTCAAGGGCATCAAGTGTGAGCGGTGCGGTGTGGAGGTTACCCGTGCGCGGGTGCGTCGGGAGCGCATGGGGCATATCACCCTGGCTGCGCCCGTAGCCCACATCTGGTTCTCCAAAGGCACGCCCAGCGCGATCGGCCTGCTCCTCAACCTGACCCCCCGCAACCTGGAGCGGGTCCTCTACTTCGCCCGCTACATCGTTACCAGCGTGGACGAGGAGGCCCGCATCCGTGCCCGTGAGGCCCTGGAGAAGGCACGGGACGAGGCCCTCCAGCGGGTGGACAGCAAATATGCCGATGCCCTGTCCTCGCTTCAGCAGAAGGTGGAGCAAGCCTCAGGGCAAGAGAAAGCGGAAGCCCAGAGCCAACTGGACGCTCTCCTCTCTCGCATTGAAGAGGAGAAGGCGGCGGTGGCCGGGGAGTTCCAGGAGCAGATAGACGACCTGGACTCCCTCCAGCCGGGCACCCTCCTTCTAGAGGCCCGTTACCGGGTCCTCAAAGAGCGCTACCCCGATGTCTTCCGTGCCGGGATGGGGGCGGAGGCCATCCTGGAGCTCTTGCGGGCCATAGACCTGGAGCGCCTGCGCATGGAACTGCTCAAGGAGATGGACTCCCCCAGCATCCAGCGCCGGCGCAAGGCGGTGAAGCGCCTGCGGATAGTGGAGGCCTTCCGCAAGAGCGGGAACAAGCCGGAGTGGATGATCCTGAGGGTGCTCCCGGTGCTTCCCCCCGACTTGCGCCCTATGGTGCAACTGGACGGTGGCCGTTTCGCCGTGAGCGACCTGAACGACTTGTATCGCCGGGTCATCAACCGCAACAACCGCCTGAAGCGCCTCATTGAACTGAACGCCCCGGAGATCATCATCCGCAACGAGAAGCGCATGCTTCAGGAGGCGGTGGACGCCCTTATTGACAACTCCCGGCGGGGCCGTCCCCAGGTGGGGGCACGCAACCACCGTCTCAAGAGCCTCTCGGATTTCCTGCGGGGGAAGCAGGGGCGCTTCCGCCAGAACCTGCTGGGCAAACGGGTGGACTACTCCGGGCGTTCGGTTATCGTGGTGGGGCCGGAGTTGCAACTGCACCAGTGCGGGCTCCCCAAGCGCATGGCCCTGGAACTCTTCAAACCTTTCGTGATGCAGAAACTCGTGGCCCACGGCCTGGCCAACAATGTGCGCTCCGCCAAGAGGTGGGTGGAGCAGGTTCGCCCCGAGGTGTGGGACCTGCTGGACGAGGTCATCCGGGACCGCCCCGTGCTTCTGAACCGTGCCCCTACCCTGCACCGCCTGGGCATCCAGGCCTTTATGCCCATCCTTATAGAGGGGAGCGCCATCCAGATCCACCCCCTGGTGTGCCCGGCCTATAATGCGGACTTCGACGGCGACCAGATGGCGGTGCACGTGCCCCTCTCCCGCAAGGCGGTGCAGGAGGCCAAGCGCCTGATGCTCAGCGTGCATAACCTCCTCTCCCCCGCCTCAGGGGAACCCATTGTGGCTCCTACGCTAGATATCGTCCTTGGGTGTTACTACTTAACCCGCCCGCCCGTTGGGGAGCCACGCCCCTTCTCCTCGCCTCAGGAGGCCATCCTGGCCTACCACCTGAGCCGGGAGAAGGCCGACCCTGGCGAGCAACTTACTTTGCACCAGGCTATCCGCCTGCCCAAAGCATCCCTGGGCCTGCCCGTGGAAGATGGCGACGCGTGGTTGGTTACCAGTGTGGGACGCTTGCTCTTCCGGGAGGTCCTTCCCCCTGCTCTGCAAGCCGACCCTTCCCTGTGGAACACCCCTCACGATAAGGGCACCCTGCGCAAACTGGTGGCCCACTCCATCCGCACCCTGGGGAATGAAGGCACTGTGGCGATGCTGGACAACCTCAAGCGCCTGGGGTTCCATTACGCTACCGTCTCGGGTATCACCGTGTCCATCGGCGATTTGGAGGTGCCCTCCGAGAAGCGACGCCTCCTTGAGGAGGCAGAGCGAGAGGTGCAGGCTCTGGAGGAGCAATACCAGCAGGGCCTGATGACGGAGGAGGAGCGCTACCAGAGGATCATTGATGTGTGGGAGAAGGTGGTCAACGAACTTAACCGTATCGTCAAAGAGAAGACTCTCCCTCGGTTGGGGGGGTTCTACCATATGGTCCACTCGGGGGCCAAGGGGAACCTGAACCAGGTGGCCCAGATGACCGCCATCCGGGGTCTTATGGCCGACCCCCGGGGGCGCATCATTGAGGTGCCGGTGCGCTCCAGTTTCCGGGAGGGCCTCTCGGTGCTGGAATACTTCATCTCTACCCATGGCGCCCGCAAAGGCCTGGCCGACACCGCTCTGCGCACCGCCGATAGCGGTTACCTGACCCGCCGAATGGTGGATGTGGCTCAGGAGGCCATTATCCTGGAGCGGGACTGCGGAACCGAAGAAGGCTTCCTTATCCGGCGGGAGCCGGAGAAGGAGAAGGAGAACGCGGTGGCTCCCTTCCGGGAGCGCATCCTGGGGCGGATGGCGGCCGCCCCGGTTGTGGACCCTGCCACAGGGGAAATCATCGTGGGGCGCAACGAAGAGATCAACGAAGAGAGGGCGGAGCGCATTGACAGGGCCGGCATCAACCAGGTGCTGGTGCGTTCCCCCCTCACCTGCCAACTCCCTCGTGGCCTCTGCCAGATGTGCTACGGCCGACAGTTGGCCACCGGCCGATTGGTGATGATCGGCGAAGCGGTGGGCATCATGGCTGCCCAGAGCATCGGCGAGCCGGGCACCCAGTTGACCATGCGCACCTTCCACACGGGGGGCGTGGCGGGAGTGGACATCACCACGGGCATTCCCAGGGTGGAGGAACTCTTCGAGGCTCGGGTGCCCAAGAACCCCGCCCTCCTGGCCGATATGGACGGGACAGTAACGATAGAAGAAGCGCCCGAGGGCAAGCGCCTGCGCATCGTCCGAGAGGAGGAGAGCACCGAAGAGTATCCCCTGCCTCCAGGCTACCAGGTGGTGGTGGAGCAAGGCCAGCAGGTGGAGCCGAACCAGGCTCTGGCTCTCCCGGAAGGGACGGGGGACGGCAAGGCTCCTCTGGTTGCTCACCTTGGGGGGCGGGTCCTCCTGGAGCCGGGGCGCATTCGGGTGGTCTGGCGGGAAGTGGAGGAGCGGACTTACCCCCGGGACGGTGGAGTCTTGCCTCTTACCTACACTATCCAGGTGCGTAACGGCGACCGGGTGAAGCCCGGGGATGTGCTGGCAGCCTATGGTCCTCGCGGCGCCAGCATCAAGAACCCCCACGAAGTCCTCGCCCTCCTGGGGAAAGAGGAATCCCAACGCTACATCATCGAGGAGATTCAGAAGGTCTACCGCTCCCAGGGCGTCAGCATCCACGATAAGCACCTGGAGGTCATTTTGCGCCAGATGTATCGGAAGGTGCGGGTGGAGAGGTCAGGGGATACCTCCTTCCTGCCCGGGGACTATGTAGACCGCTTCGCCTTCGCCGAGGAGAACAAGCGGGTGCTTGCAGAGGGAGGCGAGCCCGCCACGGGTGTGCCGGTGCTCCTGGGCATCACCCGGGTGGCTTTGCTTACCGACTCCTGGCTGGCAGCCGCTTCCTTCCAGGAGACGACACGGGTGCTCACAGAGGTGGCTCTGGAGGGAGCGGTGGACCACCTCCACGCCCTAAAGGAGAATGTGATCATCGGGCGCCTTATCCCCGCTAACCTGGAGCGCACCCCTGAGGGGCGGGAATATCTGGGGCTTCCGGCCGAGGAGCCCCCTGTCCTGGCCCCTGTTGCCCAAGAGGAGGTAGACCTGGCTGAAAGCCTCCGCCTGACTATGGAGGCTCCGCCCGTTTCCTTTGAACTCCCCGAAGAGGAGGAAGGGGAGGACGAGGAAGACCTGGGGGGGGAGGAGACGGAGGAGTCCCTCGACAGGCCCTAGTCCAGGAGGGCGGACTGGAGGGCGGGCAGGTCGGCGTGCTGGGCCAGCAGGTCGGCGAAACGGCGCGCCTTTTCGGGCACCCGTGCGGTTGCTAGACCCGCTACCCCCTCCAACCGCTGGAGGGCCGCCAGAGTGCTCAGGCGGGTCCACACCAGGGGGGTGCCGGTCTGCTCTGCTTCGTAGACCGTATACTGCACCGGCTCCACTCCGCCTGTAAGGACAAGGCAGGTGGTAGAGGTGGCCAGGGCAGCCAGGTGCAGGTCGGGGCGGTCGGCACGCACGACCACTGCCTTCCGGGCGTGGCGAGAGAAGACATACTGCCCCTCGTCCAACGCCCATCCCCCGACCATAATGGCCTCCACCAGGGCGTCTCCTTTCTCCGGGTAGAGGCGTATCTCCCCCTCCACACAGCGGGCCACCTCTGCCACCGTGGGGGCAGAGAGCACTCTGTCCTCCGGCACCAGGCCCAGCACCCGGAGGCCAGCCCGTTCCAGCGCTGGGGCTATCTGGGCATGTGCCCGATGGCCGTGGTAGCGCCACACCCAGTTCACCAGCACCCCCAGCAACCGCTGGCCGAAGTGGGAGCGGGCCGACTCCAGGTCCTCGGCCCTCAGGTCGGGACGGTAGGGGACTACCAGCACCACCCGGGCCGAGGTGGCTTCCACCAGAGCAGTGGACGCCTGTCCCTGGGAGCCCAGGAGGACGCTATCCAATCCCTCTAGGAGCAAGGGGCGGCTCCCCTGGGCCAGGGCGCGCAGGGCCTCCGTTGCCCGAGCCGGGAGCACTCCATCGGCCGGTAGGGGGGTGGGGAGGCCGTCCAAGGCAGGCGGGTCGGCAACCAGATGGCGGAAAAAGGCGTTGTCGGCGTCCTCGGCAGAGGCGACGGGTTTGAGGGCTATGGGGGCTTTCCCGTGTCTGTGCAAGGCCAGGGCCAGCCCCGCCACCAGGGCGGTCTTCCCGCAGTGGGGGCTTGTTCCGGCAATGTAGAGCACACCCATACTACACCTCAGTAGTATACTACGCCGGCGAGGGGGATTTCCCTAGGAAGGAGGCCAGCGCCTGCTGGGCGGTGTAGCGGGGCCTCCAGCCCGTTGCCTGTTCCAGACGGCGGGTGCTCACCACAAAGGACCAGCGGATGAACGCCAGCCCTACCCGGGGCGAATTGCTCTGGAGGCGCAGGCGCCAGGTGGCCTCGGTAACGGCCTCCAGGAGGACGGCGGGGAGGCGCACAAGGGGGCGTCCCGCCATGCGGGCCAGTGCGCTCCAGGGCACCGTCCCCTCGCCGGCCAGGTTGAAGGTGCCCGTTATCGGCTCCTGGAGCAGATGCAACAAGATGGAAACCTGGTCTTCCATATGGAGGAACTGCATGGGGGGGTCGTGGCCGAGATAGGCGGGGAGGATGGGCTTGGTCAAGGCCCGTGCCACGAAGTTATCGGCACCTGGCCCCATCACAGGACACCCCCGCAGAACTGTGGTTCGGGCGTGGGGATGCTCCTGGATCCAACGGGCAAGCACGCCTTCAGCCGAGACCTTGTCCTCGGCATACTGGAAGCCTGGGTTGGGTCGTAGCGGGGCTTCCTCTGTCAGGGGAAAGGGGTTATCTGGATGCGCTCCGTAGACGGTGGAACTGCTCAGATAGAGGACATGCCACACGCCCGCCTGAGCGCACGCCTGCAGGGTTGCCTCCAGCCCTCCGACATTGATGCGTCGGACCGCTGAACGGTCGCGTCCTGGGCGCATCACAAAGGCGAGGGGAACGATGGCTTGGATGCCGAAGGAACGCAGAGCGCCTTCTAGAGGCCAGAGGGGCGCTTCGGCCACATCGTGTTGCAGGGGAATAACCTTCGGAGGCATGGGGGGAAGGGGGCGCACATCCACTGCCAAGACCGTCTCTACCCACTCCTGACGGACGAGGGCGGAGACCAGGTGCCGGCCAATGTAGCCTCCCGCCCCGGTAACGGCGATGCGAGAGGGGCGCATGCTAGGAGACCACATCGGTGAAGTCAAAGGAGAGGGCGCCAAAGCCCTGCACGACGAAGCCCATGGCTACCTTATGGGTGCCCGGCTCCAGGGGGACGCCCCGCACCTTAACGATGGTGGTGCGGTTGAGGGCCAGGGTGAAGGGGCGCTCGGGTGTCACGGCGGTGAAAGGCGTCTCCTGCCCGTCTACCGAGAAGGAGCATTGCTCCAGGGGCACCTCTTTGCCGTTGACCTTCAGGGGGAGCATCTGGCGGGCGTAGCCGGAGCCTAACTGGTTGCGCAGTTGGAACTCAAAGCCGTCGTCGGTTCGGCGCAGGCTCCCCTTGACATACAGGCGACGGAGGAGGAAGGGGGGGATGCTCACCATGCGCACCTCCTAGGTTTGACCGGGACGTTGGCGCATAATGTAGATGGCCCTTTCCGCCTCCACAGCCTCTGGGGGGAGGCAGGGGGCGTTGCCCAGCAGCCGCGCCAAGATGAATACCTGGGCGGCCCGCTCCACCAGCAGGCACACCTGCAACGCTTGCTCCAGGGAGCGACCCACTCCTACAACACCGTGGTGGCGCAAGAGCACCGCACAGCGGTCGCCCAGGGCATACACCGCCTTGTCCGCCAGGTCCTGGCTCCCGGGGAAGCCATAGGGGGCTACCTCCACCGTCCCGCCGGCATACACTACCAACTCGTCCAGGATGGGCGGTATGGCCAGTCCAGCGACGGCACAGGCACTGGCGTAGGGGGAGTGGGTGTGGACGATGGCGTGCACATCGGGGCGTGCCCGGTAGATGGCGATGTGCAGAAGGCTCTCACTGGAGGGGGGCAGGTCCCCCAATATCGCCTCCCCCTCCTCGTCAATGACGGGGATGTCTTCGGGGCGCAGAGTAAGGTAGGGGCGCTGGGTGGGGGTAATGGCCAGGAGGGTCCGGCCCTCCCGCTGGTTCACCCGCACGCTCACGTTGCCGGCGGTGCCTAGAACCAGGCCGGCCTGGAACATACTCTGGGCAGTGCGCAGCACCGCCTGGCGCTCTTCCAGCCACTCCATATCTGCCATCTCCCTATCCTAGCGTTGCCGGCGGGAGGATGCAACCTCTCGGGGGTGTTTGCCGTCCTCCGGCAAGCGTGCCCTTGGGCCTTTGGGCGTGCAGGGGTAAAAACGGCTTCGGCGGTTAGCCGAAGCGGTATGGTTAGACAAAAGGACGAGGCTTTGCTATACTTCCAGTGGAAAGCGCAGGGAAGGGGTATCGTGTCTGTAGGTGCGGCGGCTACTCAGTAGGCTCCGGCACCTCGCCCCGGCACCCTCGTGGGCGGGCGCAGGTGCCCGCCCCTGCTTTTCTAGGCCATCTCAAGGGGGACGGCATGCGCACCAGCGACGAAATCCGACGAGGCTTCTTGGACTACTTTAAGGGGAAAGGCTCCCTGGAGGTGCCTAGTTCCTCCCTTATACCGGCGGGCGACCCCACCCTCCTCTTCACCACGGCGGGGATGGTGCAGTTCAAGCCCTACTTCCTGGGCCAGGCGACGCCCCCGGCTCGTCGCCTCACCTCCTGCCAGAAGTGCTTCCGCACCACCGATATTGACTCGGTGGGCGACTATAAGCACCTTACCTTCTTTGAGATGCTGGGCAACTTCAGCGTGGGCGACTACTTTAAGAAAGAGGCCATCGCCTGGGCGTGGGAGTTCGTTACCCTGCATATGGGTTTGCCCCCGGAACGGCTGTGGATCACCATCTACCTGGAGGACGATGAGGCCTTCCGCCTCTGGAACGAGATGGTGGGGGTGCCGGCCCACCGTATCTACCGCTACGGCCGGAAGGATAACTTTTGGGGCCCGCCGGGCCTGGAAGGCCCCTGCGGGCCCTGTAGCGAAATCCACTTTGACTACGGGGCCCACCTGGGGTGCGGCCCTCTAGCCCCCCCCGAGGAGGTGGCCCGTGCCCAAAGGGAGGGGGCCACCGTTCAGGGGTGTCATCCCAACTGCGACCGCTGTGAGCGGTTCGTGGAACTGTGGAACCTAGTGTTCATGCAGTTTTTCCAGGACAAGGGGAAGCGTCTCTCGCCCCTGCCGGCCCCCAACATAGACACCGGCATGGGCCTGGAGCGGGCTACCGCCATTCTCCAGGGCAAGCGCACCGTCTACGACACCGACATCTTCCAGCCCATCCTCCAGCGGGTGGGCGACCTGTGCGGGAAGCCCTATGGCCGGGACGCTTCTACCGACTACGCTCTGCGGGTAGTGGCGGAGCACGCCCGTGGCGCTACCTTCCTTATCGCCGACGGTGTTGTGCCGGGCAACGAGGGGAGGGGGTATGTGCTCCGGCGGATCATCCGACGGGCCATCCGCTTCGGGCGAAAGGTGGGGCTGGAGGGCCCCTTCCTGGGGGGTGTGGCCCAGGCGGTGATAGAGCGCATGGGCGGGGTATATCCCGAGTTGGTGGCCCATCGGGGCTTCATTAGCCGTGTGCTGGGCATAGAGGAGGAGCGGTTTAGCCAGGTCTACGAGGCCGGGCGCAGAATGCTGGAGGAGGCGGTGGAGGGGCTTCTCCAGCAGGCTCGTCCGGGGGAGGCGCCCCGGCCTCTGCCCGCTTCCCTGGTTTTCACCCTCTACGACACCTACGGCTTTCCCCCGGAACTGACGGAGGAGGTGGCACGGGAGCGGGGACTGCCAGGGATAGACTGGGAGGGCTTCCAACGGGAGATGGAGGCCCAGCGGGAGCGGGCACGGGCATCGTCGCCCTTCGCCGGTGGCTCCCAGGCCCGGATCTTGCTCTATGAACAGTTGGGAATACGGGGCACCCGCTTCCTCGGCTACGAGACCCTGGCCCACACCTCGGTCGTGGTGGGCATCCTGCGGGGCGACCAGACGGTCTCCGAGGCGACACCGGGCGAGGAGGTGGAAATCGTCCTGCGGGAGACGCCCTTCTACCCTGAAGGGGGTGGCCAGGTGGGCGACCGGGGCGTTCTCCAGGGGCCGTCGGGCAAGGTGGAGGTGGTGGATACCTTCTCTCCCATCGCCGACCTGATTGTCCATCGGGGGAAGGTAGTGGAGGGGCGTATCGTTCTGGGGGACCCGGTGCAGGCCCAGGTGGACCCCCAGCACCGCCGCGATACCGCCCGCAACCACACCGCCACCCATCTTCTCCACTCCGCCCTGCGCCGGGTGCTGGGAACCCATGTGCGCCAGGCGGGCTCCCTCGTGGCCCCCGACCGTTTGCGCTTTGACTTCACCCATGTGCAGGCCCTCACCAGAGAGGAACTCCAGGCGGTGGAGCGTTTGGTGAACGAGAAGGTGCGGGAGGACCTGCCGGTGCGCAAGCGGGAGACGGCCTACCTCCAGGCCATCCAGGAGGGGGCTTTGGCCTTCTTCGGCGACAAGTATGGAGAGCGGGTGCGGGTGGTAGAGGTGGCCAACGGCGAGCGTTTCAGTCTTGAGGTGTGTGGTGGGACCCATCTGGACCGCACGGGGGAGATCGGCCTGTTCCTGGTGGTCTCGGAGTCCTCCATTGGGGCCGGGGTGCGCCGTATTGAGGCGGTGACCGGGCGGTGGGCCGAGGCCCTGGTGCGCCAGCGCCTGGATACCCTGAGCCAGGTCGCTACCCTTCTGGAGACCACTCCCGCAGAGACGCCCCAGCGCCTCCAGAGTCTGCTGGACGCCCTGGAGCAGGAACGCAAGCGGAGCAGTGCTCTGGAGCGGGAACTGGCCCGCCACCGTGCTCTCTCCCTCCTTTCCCAGGTGCAGGAGGTGGACGGGTTGAAGGTGTTGGCCGGACGTGCCGAAGCCTCTTCCGCCGAGGCCTTGCGGGAGATGGGCGACTTCCTGAAGGAGAAGATGGGGGGTGGGTTGGTGGTGCTGGGGAGCATCGTCAACGGCCGACCGCTCCTGGTGGCCATGGCTACACCCGATGCCGTTGCGCGGGGCGCCGATGCCGTAGCCGTGGTGCGGGAGGCGGCCAAGGCTATTGACGGTGGGGGTGGGGGCCGTCCCGAGATGGCCCAGGCCGGGGGCCGCCGCCCCGAAGGCCTGGACCAGGCCCTGGGGCGGGTGCCCGCCCTGGTGCGCCGTCTGCTCGGCAAGGGGTAGGGGCCTGTGCACGCTTGCAAGAACGCCCTGCTCGTGTTATCCCTACCCGGGAGGCGGTAACCTTATGCGTATCCTGGCTTTGGATGTGGGCGCCCGGCGTATTGGGTGCGCCCTCAGCGACCCGGAGGGGCGCATCGCCTTCCCCGCCGAGACCCTCCAACGGCGCACCCTGCTGGAGGATATCCAGGCAGTGCTGGCCCTGGCGCACCGCCAGGGGGTGCAGGCCATTGTGGTGGGCCTGCCCGTTTCCCTGAGTGGCGAAAAAGGTCCACAGGCCCGGGAGGTGCTGGCCTTTGTGGAAGCCCTGCGTCGGGCCAGCCCCCTGCCCGTGGAGACCTGGGATGAGCGCTTCACCACAGTGGAAGCGGAACGCCTCCTGCGGGAGGCGGGCCGTCAGCCCTCCCGTGAGAAGGCCCGGCGGGATGCGGCAGCCGCCGCCGTCCTCCTGCAGGCCTATCTGGATGGGCGGGTGCGGAGAGGATAGAGACGCGGCAAGCGAGGACAAAGAGGGATACTATGGGCCGTGTGCGCCTGCCGGCGGTGGCCGGTCTCTTCTACCCCTGGGGCCGGCAAGCCTTGCAGGAGGAGATAGCCTGGTGCTACCGCCATCCCCTGGGGCCGGGTGCGCTTCCCGCTTTGACAGACACCCCCCTGGGAGATTCCCTCGGTCTTATCGCTCCTCACGCCGGCTACCGCTATTCAGGGCCGATCAGCGCCCATGCCTATGCTTTCGTGGCCGCAGCGGGGCGTCCCCAGGGGGTGCTGGTCTTGGGGCCGGACCACTACGGACTAGGTGCGTCCCTCTCCCTGTCCGACGCCGACACCTGGGAGACGCCTCTGGGCCAGACCCCTGTCTTCCACGCCTATGACGCCCACTTCCAAGAGCGCCTCCCTGAATTGCGTCCCAGCCCCGAAGGACACCGACGGGAGCACTCCCTGGAGGTGCACCTACCCTTCCTCCAGCATCTCCTGGGAGAGGCGTTCCCCTTTCTGCCCATCGCCATGCGAGACCAAGGGGTTGAGACTGCCTTACGGCTAGGGCAAGCGTTGGCCGAGGTGGTGCCCCGTCGTGGCTGGCTGGTCATCGCCTCCACCGACCTCTCCCACTACTACCCCGAGGAGCGGGCACGCCCGCTGGACCGGCGTGTGCTCAAGGCCATCCTCACCGGAAGGCCGGGAGCGGTAGCGGAGGTGGCGGAGGAGGTGAATATGTGCGGACCCGGTCCGGTGATGGCGCTCTTGGCGTGCTTCGCCCAGTGGGGGCGTGCAGTGCCCAGCCTTCTGGCCTATGCCACCTCAGGAGACATCAGCGGGGAGCGGGAGGCGGTGGTGGGGTATGCGAGCCTTGCGCTGCGCAGGGGGTAACGGAGTTTCGGGGGGGCCTTTGCCTGCTCTAGCGTCATCGGGCGGTGTGTGCTCATCGGCCGACGGCAGGAGGCCCTTGGCCCGCAGATATTGCATGACCACATATACTCGGGGGTGCACCTCCTCGGGCAGCCCGCCCAGTTTGCTGTAGATACTGTTGATGTGGCGTTCCACCGTCTTCGGTTCCAGGAATAGGGCCTGGGCGATGCCGGCGTTGCTATAGCCCTGGGCCATGTAGGCGAGGACCTCCTGCTCTCGGGGCGAGAGGCCGTTGAGAAGGGAGGGAGAGGTGGCCTCCCCCAGCATCCCTTCAAAGAGGAGCGGGTCAAGGATAATACGCCCTTCGGCTACGGCGAGGAGGATGTGGACGATGTCCTCTGGGGAGTTGAGCGTGTTCTTGTAGAGGACAGCACATCCCCAGGCGCTGGAGCGGGTGAAGGAGCGGAGGGGGGTCAGGGCCCGGGGGTCGTGGAGGGCCATCAACACTGCAAGAGCAGTGGTGGGTGAGTAGGCTCGCACCCCCTGCAAGGCCTCCACCGTGGCGGGAGCGAGGCGTTTCACCCCTATCAGCATCACATCGGGCCTGAGGGAACCCGCCACCGAAGTGAGGGCGGGGGAGGAGGTGTCTCCAGCGACACCACACAGGGCGAAGCGGGGATGGGAGGCGAAAAAGGAACGGAAGGCCTCCCGGAAGAGGGCCTGCTCCTCGGCGATGTAAAGGCGGAGGGGTTTATGCGTTGTCTCCATAGGAGTTCTCTCGCAGGATAGCCTTACGGACAGGGGCGGCACAAGCCCCAAAAGGGACTGCTCCTCTGGCCAAGGGTCATCAAGACCGCACTTACCATAAGATTGCGCAATCAGCGTCCCCCATTTGCGCCCTGTAGGGCGTGCCGGGTGTCTCAAGGGAAGTGCCCCTCGCCCCATTGTCATGAGGGGGGGTGCTCCTTTACCATGTAGCCAGGCGCGCCGAAAGGAGGCGTTGGATGGCCACCTTCACCCCAGATCGCCTACGCAATGTTGCTTTGCTGGGCCACACCGGTTCGGGGAAGACCACCCTGGGGGAGGCCCTGCTGTTTGCTACAGGTGCCATCTCCCGCATGGGGCGTGTGGAGGACGGCAACACGGTGGCCGACTATGAGCCGGAGGCAGTGAAGCGGCGGGGCAGTGTCCAGTTAGCCCTCTTGCCCTGCTTCTGGAAAGAGCACAAAATCACCTTCATTGACACGCCCGGTTACTTCGACTTTACAGGGGAGGTGATTTCCGCCCTGCGGGCTGTGGACGCAGTGGTGTTGTGCGTCTCGGCCAATGCTGGCGTGGAAGTCATCACCGAACAGATGTGGGAGCGTGTCCAGGAGCAACACCTGCCCTGTCTGATCGTCATCACCAAGATGGACCGGGAGAACGCCGACTTCTCCCGCTGTCTGGCCAGTATCCAGCAGACCTTTGGACGGCAGTGTGTGGCCTACCAGATACCCATCGGTGCCGCCCAGACCTTTAGTGGCATCGTTCCCCTTCTGCCCCTGCCGGAGAGCATCCCCGCCGAGGTGAAGGCCCAGGTAGAGCAGGCACGGGAGCGCCTGGTAGAGGCCATCGCCGAGACCGACGACGCCCTGGCCACCAAATACCTGGAGGGGGAGGTTATTGCCGACCAGGACCTCCAGCACGCCCTCCGGGCAGGGGTCGTGCAGGGGAAAGTGGTGCCCGTGCTGGTAACCAGCGCCCTGCAGGGGAAGGGCGTTCCCCAACTGCTGGACGCGGTGCTGGCCCTTTTGCCCTCGCCTGCCGAGAGCCCCCCTGTGGAGGCCACCAACCCCGCCACTGGCCAGAAGGAGGCTCTGCGGACCGACCCTTCCGGCCCCCTGGCCGCCCTGGTCTTCAAGACCACCGCCGACCCCTATGTGGGGAAACTCTCCCTCTTTCGGGTGGTCAGCGGGACCTTCACCCCGGGAGAGGTGTTCAACGCTACGAAAGGGCAAACGGAACGGGTGGGGCAGGTTTTTCTCCTGCGGGGCAAGACCCAGGAAGCGGTGCCCTCTCTCATGGCGGGGGACATTGGTGCAGTTACCAAACTCCAGGCTACCAGCACCGGCGACACCCTGTGCAACCGGGACCACCCCCTGGTGGTGCCCGGCCTCTCCTTCCCCGAGCCCCTCTACTCCCTGGCGGTGTATCCCAAGACCAAGGCCGACCTGGATAAACTCGGACCGGCCCTCGCCCGCCTAGTGGAGGAAGACCCCTCCCTCCGCTTCACCCGGGAGCCGGGGACGGGGGAGGCGCTTCTGCAGGGCCTGGGGGACGCCCACCTGGATGTCGCCCTGCAGCGGGCGCAGCGCAAGTTCGGCGTTGGCCTGGTGGTGCAGACCCCCAAGGTGCCTTATAAGGAAACGGTCTCCGCCCGTGCCGACCGTGTAGAGAGCAGGTATAAGAAGCAGACGGGTGGCCACGGCCACTACGCCCACATCGTGGTGCGCATTGAACCTTTGCCCCGAGGGTCGGGCCTGGAGTTCGCCGAGGAGGTGGTCGGGGGGGTGGTGCCCAAGGAATTCATCCCGGCGGTGGAGAAGGGGGTGAAGCGGGCAGCCGCCGAAGGGGTGGTGGCGGGCTATCCCGTTACCGATGTGCGGGTCGTCCTTTTTGACGGCTCCTCCCACCCGGTAGACTCGGCCAGCGGGGACTTTGAAATCGCCGGCTACGAGGGCCTGCGCAAGGGAGTTCTCCAGGCCAACCCGGTGCTCCTGGAGCCCATTATGCGCCTGGAGGTAACGGTGCCCGACCAGTTCAGCGGGGATGTGATAGGCGACCTGAACGGGAAGCGGGGGCGCATCCTGGGGATGACGCCCCTGGGCAACGGCAAGACGCAGATAGATGCCCTGGTGCCTTTGGTGGAGGTGCAGAGGTATGTGCTGGACCTGCGCTCCCTTACCCAGGGGCGGGGCACCTTCCGCATGACCTTTGACCACTACGAGGAATTGCCTCCCCATTTGGCCCAGAAGGTCATTGAACAGGTCAAGCAGGCGCGTGCCGAGGGAGGAGGGAGGTAGGAAGTAGGAGCGGTATGCGGGAAATACCCAGAGAGGAATACCTGGCCTTTAGGGCCACACACCCTTCTGTGGTCATTGAAGGGAAGTGCGTGCGCCTGCAGGACGGGGGGAAAATTCCCCTTTTGCAACCGGCCGAATTTCGCTTGGAAACCACGACGGTCTGGTCCTTTGAAAATAGGGGTAAGTGGGCAACGCACCGGGGGGACTACCGGGGGAACTGGGCACCAGAGATCCCCAGGAACCTCATCTTGCGCAAATTGCAGGAGTTGTGGCCGCAGGCATAGCATGAGGTATAACCCATGGCTAAACCGAACTACTTTCTCGTCTCGGTGTCAACTCGCCAACATCTGGACCTGTGCCTGAGGTATGCGCTGGCTGGGTTTACAAACAGCATCGCAGGGGTGTGGACTTTCGTTGAAATTCGTGAGGGCGATTTCGTTTCCTTCCTTTACGGCGCCCGCGCGTTCAACCTGTATCAGGTTGTCGCCAAGGAGGCAATACGGCGATTTGTCGGAATGCCCCCATGGCCACCTGTTTCGTTCAGGCAGTCTGGCAGGTCATACCATTTTCCGTTTCGGCTTCACTTGCGCCCGGTCCGCAAGTTTTGTGAGTCTTTGGTGCGCCGAGAATTTGCCTATGTAGCCGAGAATCTGCTCTTGCGGGCCGGCTACCGCAAAACGCATTTCCAAGCAGACCAAACAACCTTGCAAAATGTCTCGCAAATGGGCGAGCTTTGGAACGACGTTGGTAAGCGCTTGGTAATGCGGCCCTACTGCACCTTTGAGCCGCAGTTCACGCTTGCCGGAACGCACGAGGACATCCCTTTCGTTTTCCATTTGCACGAGACCATTTTGCAGGCTGCAATCAGGCAATATCTGTCCGGCGTGGCGAACCTCACTCGGTTCTTGTCAATGGCCGGCTTTAATGGTCTCTCGGCAAGCGCACTTGAAGCATTGGGCGAGAAGGCGCTATCGCAAGGGCATGTTGACATCCTGCTCAAGGACCGAGTTCCCATTGCACAAGCAAGGAAAATTGCTGTGGAAGTCAAACTGGGCACAGCGCAGCCAAGTCATTTGAAGCAGTTGAGGGGCTACATGGAGGAACTGGGAGACGAATGCATCGGAGGAGTTTTGATCGCCAAGGAGTTCTCCAAAACCATTGTGCGTCAGGCAGCGGGACTGAAAATCGGCTTGGTTCGTTACGGACTCAACCTTGACAATAGTAGACATTACACTTTTGACGAAATTCTGTCCAAACTGCAGTTTTACTCAGTTTGACTCCGTGCATCCTTCCAGCTGGAAGTCCGATCAACCCTCCAGCGGAAGCGGTAAGGTGAAAGGTCCGGCTTGCGGCCGCGGCGGTGTTGACGGCATCGGCGCGGGATGCAGGGTCGGATGCCTCGGCGCCACAAGGATTGCCGAAAGGCGTCGCTGTTGTAGCCTTTGTCGGTGACCGGCACCTGGGGCCGAGGGCGCGGCCGTCCGCGCCGTCGGGGAACCCGGACCGTCTGCACTGTCGCCTCTGTCCACCGAATCTCGGCCGGTTGCGCACCGGCCACCATGCCCCCAATGGGCAGGCCCTGGCCTTCTGTCACCAGCATCCACTTGCTCCCTTTGCCTCGTATAGTCACGTCCACCGCCTCGCCCCCCTTTTGGCCGGAACAAACGTGCCGTCCAGGAAGGCCTGGGTCCGTTGCCGTTGGCCTCGCTCCTCCAGGATGGCCAGACACGTCCGCCAAATGCGTTCCCAGACGCCTTCCTGCTGCCACCGCCGGGACCGCCACCAGTAGTCACCGGACTCCCATCCTCCGCGGCATGTCTTCCCACCGACACCCCGTGCGCAGCGAATACAGAATCCCGCTCAAGGTCCGCCGGTCATCTGCCCTCGGCTTCCCCCGCCCCCCTGGGGTGGAAGCAACGGCCGGATGGCTATCCACTGCGCATCCTGAGATCCCTGACCGTGGCCAGCCTCCTTCCCATAGGGCTGACCATAGTTAACCCCATCTTCGGGTGTTTTTGAAATGGCTTGTAGGACCTTTTTCCCCGTGCGAGGGAAGGGCTGTCCAACTTGGAACGCTGTCATTCCCGTAACTTCTCCAGTTTCTCGTCTTTCCCCGCCAGAATGAAGGTGTCATCGGGCTGAATGCGCTCGTCCTCGGCCGGGAGGAGGATCACGTCCTTCCCCCGGCGGATGGCCAGCACCGCTAGGCCATATTTATCCCTCGGCCCCGAAAGCCCCGCCTCCTTCAGGGTCATGCCGTGGAAGGCTTCCGGCAGGCGCACCTTGCTCAGGCCAAAGCCGGGGGCTACCTCCATATACTCCAGCACATCGGGGGTGAAGAGACTGCGGGCCACCCGCTCCCCCATCTCCTGCTCGGGGTAGACCACTCGATCGGCCCCCACCCGTGCCAGGGTGCGCCCGTGGAGGTCATCCCGTGCTCGTGCCACGATATAGGGCATGCCCATGCTCTTCAAGAGGACGGTGCACATAATGCTGGCCTGCACATCGGAGCCGATGGCGATAACCGCGGCGTCAAAATTGGGGGCGCCCAGTTCCCGCAATACCGCCTCGCTGGTGGCGTCGGCCTTGACGGGGTAAGTAATCTGCCCCACCAGGGCCTGCACCAGTTGCTCGTTGGTGTCTATCCCAAGCACATCGTAGCCCATCTGGTAGAGGGTGCGGGCCACCCGTGCCCCGAAGCGTCCCAGTCCCACCACGATGACCTGTCGTTTCGGCATGGCTCACCTACGCTATGCGCACTGGCTCTTGAGCGAAGCGGAGGACGGCGGGGCGCTCCCTGGGCATCAGGGCCAGCGCCAGGGTCAACGGCCCCAACCGCCCCAACAGCATGGTAAGGATAATTACCACCTTCCCCGCAATAGACAGTTGGGGCGTTACCCCGGTGCTCAGCCCCACCGTCCCGAAGGCGGAGACAACCTCAAAAAGGAAACTCAAGAAGTTCCCCTGGCGCTCCACAAAGGTCATGAAGAAGGACGCCACGAAAACGATGGTCAGTCCCAGGAAGGCGACCGCCAGGGCACGGTGCACCACCTGGGCAGGGATCTCCCGTCCGAAGGCGTTTACATACTGCTGGCCCCGCAGGGAGGCCACCATGGTTGCCACCAGCACCCCCACGGTGTTGATACGGATACCGCCCCCGGTAGAGGCGGAGGCGGTGCCGATGAACATCAACGCGACGATGAAGAAGAAGGTGGCCTGATTCATCCCGCTGAAGTCCACGGTGGTGAAGCCGGCGGTGCGGGCGCTCACCGAGAAGAAGAGGGCATTCACTATCTTTCCCCACACGGGAAGGGCACCCAAAGTCGCCCGGTGGGCATATTCAAATCCCAGCACCACCAGGGTGCCCGCCGTCCACAGGGCGAGACTGGCGACCACCACCATCTTGGTGTCCAGGGCAAGGCGAGACCACCGGCGCGTCCGCACCAGGTCCGCCATTACAGGGTAACTGAGGCCGCCCAGGATAATAAGGAGCATCATCACCGCCAGGGAGGGCACATCTAGGGAGAGGAGGCTCAGGTTGCGGGAGCCGGGGAGGATGGCAAAGCCGGCGTTGTTGAAAGCACTGACCCCGTGGAAAACCCCCTGCCAGAGGGCTGTAGCCCAGGAGGCGTCTGGGAGCACGCTCTTCAACCGCCACGCCAGAAGGAGGCTCCCCATGGCCTCAATGGCCAGGAAGGTCAGGACGGTGCCCCGCATCACCTGCACCACGTGCCCTACCTGGTGGAGGCCCAAAGGCTGTTGCATCACCAGTTGGTGCGCCAGAGAGAGGCGCTGACCCAAAACCAGGAGCAGGAAACTGGCCAGAGTCATCCACCCCAACCCTCCCACCAGGATAAGGGCCCAAATAATGCCCTGGCCCAGAGGCGTCCAGTAGGTAGCGGTGTCCACCACTACCAGCCCCGTTACCGTTGCCGCCGAGGTTGCGGTGAAGAAGGCGGTCATAAAGGGCGTCATTTTGCCCTCGGTGTTGGCCCAGGGCAAGAGGAGGAGCCCAGTGCCCACCAGCACTAGGAACAGGAAGCCATAGATAATGCTCAGGGGCGACGCCAGGCGCTGGGACGGTGGTTTGGGCAGGGCTAACTGAAAAACGATGGGGCGCAACTGGGCAAGCCGTGGGCGACGCACCACCACATCCCCGGGGCGGGGACGCCAGGCTTGGGACACCTTTCCTCCTGTGGGAGATACTCTTTAGTAATATACCAGCCCCTTCCCCTTCAATGCACACGGGGGAGCACCTCCCGGGCGAAGCGCCGGACATTGGCCACTGCCTCGTCCAGGGTAGCGCCCCGGGGCCCCAACACCAGGTGGTCTACCCCGCCTCTCGGTAGGCTAGGACATCCTGGGCGATCTGCTCCGGCGTCCCCGTGCAGGGGGAGCGCGACGGTGGGAGGGGGTGGTCTGTTACCTCCAGGGTGCCCCGCAGGGAAAGGGTGAACCCCTGGGGCGTCCGCCCCTCCTGATGTAAGGCGTCCAGGAGGCTGGCACGGGTCTGGGCCACCTCCTGCGGGGTAAGGCGGATGCCGTGCCATCCGTCGCCTAGCCGTGCTGCACGGCGCAGGGCCGACGCCGAGGTGCCCCCAATCCAGATGGGGATGCTCCCCTGGGCGGGCCGTGGAACCGACCAGATGCCCTTCACCGTGTAGAAGCGCCCTTGAAAGGTGGTTTCCTGCCCTTTCCAGAGGGCTCGCATGAGGGTGAGGTATTCATCGGTAACCCCCGCACGACGACGGTAGTCGGCCCCCAGGGCAACGAACTCCTCCTCCATCCATCCGATGCCCGCCCCCAGGATGACCCGCCCTTCGGAGAAGACATCTATGGTGGCCAGGAGTTTGGCGGTGAGGACCGGGTTGCGGTAAGGGATGATGAGGACACTCACCCCCAGGCGCACCCGCCGGGTAAGACCGGCGGCATAGGCTAGGGTTGCGAGAGGCTCCAGCACCGGCTGGTCCGGGGCGATAGGGAAGGCTCCGCCAGCACGGTAAGGGTAGCGGGGGGCACTGCGCGAGGGGAGGACCACATGGTCGCTCACCCAAAGGGAGGAGTAGCCCAAATCCTCCACCTCCTGGGCCATGCGCTCCACCAGGGCTTTGCCGGCCAGAGGCCCCAGGTTGGGAATAACAATTCCGAACTCCATAGTGCCCTCCTTGTGTGTCCTGGTTACTTTACCACAAGGGCAGGGAATGCGCCCAGCCCATCTCCACCTTTACACCAGCGCCCTTTCGCCGTAGGATAGGGGGGAGGGGGTGGTCTGTATGCTGAAAGGGCGCCTGGAAGAGGAGTTGGAGGAAATTCTGCGCAAGGCAGAGATACGCCATCGTCTCAAGGCGCGGCGGGCGTGGCGGTGGCCTCGGGTGAGCCTCCGCCTTTCGCCCGGGTTTTTGCTGGTGGCCGGGGTGGTGGTGCTGTTGCTGGCCTTGGTGGCTCCTCGCCCCCTGACCGGTTGGCGGGTGTGGCTTTTCTGGGGCGGGCTGGGCCTTTTGGTGTTGGCGTATGGGGTGTATTGGCGTGGTCAGAGGCCGAAGGTGGAGAAACGCTGGCGGGGACGTCCCATTGATACCCCTCCGGGTCGGTGGGAGCGCCGGCGCTGGCGGTTCCGCCGATAGCCCCCCATCTAGCGGTGCAGGTTGTTCTCTGCCCCAGGGTATTGCCCTGGGGCACTTTCTCTTTTCCGACGCCTTTGGGTATCCTGGAATTGATGGGGAGGTGAGAGGATGGTCTTCCGTGCCGATGAGTTTACCGAACAGGCCCGGGAGGTTCTAACCAACTCCCAGGAACTGGTGCGCCGTTACCGCCATCCCCAGTGGGATGTGGAGCACGTGCTCCTGGCCCTGCTGGAGATGGAGGAAGGGGTGGCCCGTGAGGTGTTGGCCGAACTGGGGGTGGATGTGGGTGCTCTGCGGTCCCGTGTCGCCCAGGCCCTGGAGCGTGCCCCCCGCCTGGCCTACGAGCCGACCCAAATCTACCAGACCCCTCGCATCGTCCGCCTCCTGGAGAACGCCCGTGCCGAGGCCCAGCGCCTCCAGGATGAATACATCGGGGCAGAGCACTTACTCATAGCCATTACCCGAGAACCTACGGGTGAAGCCCCCCACATCCTGCAGGAGTTTGGTGTAGACCAGGAGCGCATCTACCAGGCTTTGGACAAGGTGCGGGGTGGGCAGAGGGTTACCAGCCCCACCGCCGAATCCCGCTACCGTGCCCTGGAGAAATACAGCGTGGATCTTACTGCCCTGGCCCGCCAGGGCAAACTGGACCCCGTGGTAGGCAGAGATGAGGAGATCAAGCAGGTCATGCAGACCCTCTCGCGGCGCACCAAGAACAACCCTGTGCTCATTGGCGGGGCAGGCGTGGGCAAAACCGCCATCGTGGAGGGACTGGCTCAGCGCATCGTGGCGGGTGATGTGCCCGAGCCTTTGAAAAACCGCCGTGTCCTGGCCCTGGACATGGGGGCCCTAGTGGCCGGGTCCAAGTTCCGGGGGGAGTTTGAGGAGCGCCTGAAGGCTGTCCTAGATGAGGTGAGGCGGGCCAAGGGCGAAGTCATCCTTTTTATTGACGAAATCCATACCGTTGTGGGGGCCGGCGCTGCCGAGGGGGCCATTGACGCCTCTAACCTGATGAAGCCGGCTCTGGCACGAGGCGAACTCCAGTGCATCGGCGCCACCACGCCCGACGACTACCGGAAGACGATAGAGAAAGACCCCGCCCTGGAGCGGCGTTTCCACCCCGTCTGGGTGGAGGAGCCTTCGGAGGAGGTGGCCCTGGCCATGCTCCGTGCCCTGCGCCCCCGCTATGAGGCCCACCACAAGGTGAAGATAGACGACTCGGCTCTGGAGGCGGCGGTGCGCCTGAGCAAGCGCTACATCACCCAGCGCCACCTCCCCGACAAGGCGGTGGACCTGATTGATGAAGCCGCTGCCCGCCTGCGTTTGGAGATGGCCTCCATGCCCTCCGACCTGAAAGGCATGGAGGAGCGGATTCAGCACCTGCAGCGGGAGGAGGAATCCGCCGCCGAGCGGGCGGACTACGAGCAGGCGGCACGCCTGCGGGCGGAGCGCCTGCGTCTGGAGCGGGAGTTTTCTGCCCAGCGGGACGCGTGGCTCCGCAACCGTAAGATAGACGATGTGGTGGACGCCGAGGACATCGCCCAACTGGTCTCCCGGTGGACGGGCATCCCCGTGGCTCGCCTCTTGGAGACCGAGGCGGAGAAACTCTTGCATATGGAGGAGCGCCTCCACGCCCGCATCATCAACCAGGATCAGGCGGTGCGGGCGGTCTCCGAAGCCATTCGCCGTGCCCGTGCCGGCCTGAAGGACCCCCGCCGGCCCATCGCCTCCTTCATCTTCCTGGGGCCTACCGGCGTGGGTAAAACGGAACTGGCCAAAGCCCTGGCTGCTTTCCTCTTTGACAGCGAGGATGCCCTGGTGCGCATCGACATGTCCGAGTATATGGAGAAGCATACTGTCTCCCGCCTTATCGGCGCACCGCCGGGCTATGTGGGCTATGAAGAGGGGGGGCAACTCACCGAGGCGGTTCGGCGACGCCCCTTCCGGGTCATCCTTTTTGATGAGATAGAGAAGGCCCACCCCGATGTGTGGAACATCCTCTTGCAGGTGCTGGACGATGGGCGGCTCACCGATGGCCAGGGGCGCACCGTGGACTTCCGCAACACCGTTATCATCATGACCTCCAACCTGGGCACCTCCTCCTTCGGACGCCCTGCCAGCATCGGCTTCCGCACCGCCCAGGAGGCCCAAGAGGAGCGGGAGCGCTTGCGCAAGTCGGTAGAGGAGGCCCTGAAGAAGACCTTCCGCCCGGAGTTTCTCAACCGCATCGACGAGGTCATCGTCTTTGAGCCTCTCACCAAGGAGCACCTCCTGCAGATCGTTGACCTGCTGGTGGCCCAGGTGCAGGCCCGCTTGCAGGAGAGGCGCATTGCCTTGCGCCTTACTCCCCTGGCGCGCCAGTGGCTGGCCCAAGAGGGTTTTGACCCGCTCTATGGTGCCCGTCCTCTGCGCAGGGCCATCCAGCGCTATCTGGAGAACCCCCTGGCCGGACAGGTGTTGGCAGGCAAGGTGCGGGAGGGCGACGAGGTAGAGGTAGATGTGGCTCCCGACGGCAAAGGGCTCGCCTTTCAGGTGCTCCAGCCGGCCGGCCAGGCGCGTTTGTAGCCTCCATACCCAGCCCCCTTCCCTTTGGCTATAATCTCAGCGGAGTTTGGGACGGGGGTTGAGGTGTTTCCTGACCGTCAGCGTATCGCCGCCGGCCTCCTGCAGGAGTTGAAGGAGTTGGGGGAGGCGGAGCCGCGTCTCCTCTATCGGCGGGTCGCCCGCTACTTCCCCCAACTGACCAACGAGGACCTCTCCGCCCGCTCCCGGGACGGCCGGAGCGTGTGGAGGCGTCGGGTGCAGGACGCCAAGGCCCTGCTGATGGCCCGGGGCGAAGTGGAGAATCGGGGACGGCGCTGGGCCATTACCGAGAAGGGGCGTCGGCGGGCCGAGGCGGAGGAGATGCCCATCCAACTGGTGCTCTCCGCCCTGCAGGAAGAGGGGCCAGCCCCTTCCCACGAGGAGTTGCAGAGGATGCTGGCCGAGATCGGGCGCTTGCTGGGAAAGCACGCCGAAGTGGAGGCCCAGCGCTACGATGTGGCGTGGAAAGAGAGCCCTCACGCCCCCCGCTACAGCCATGTCTTTGAGGTGCAGGTGCACGGACGGCTGGAGAGCGCTCTGGCTAAACTGAAGCAGGCCCACGACGCCCAGCGCTCCCGCCCTTTCCTGGTGATGGCGGATACACGGGGGGTGTGGCAGGTGCAGGAGGCCTTGGCTCCCTACCTGGCCGGGCCGTTCCACGAAATCGCCAGCGTAACTCAAGTCCTCACCGCCGAGGAGGTGGTGCGTCTCTACCGTGCCCTCTCCTCTGTGGCCGCCCTTCTGAAGCGTCTGCAGGACGGCTAAAAGGCGCTAGGCATCGTTCGCCGTCCCGTGCTAGCATGCACCCCAGGGTGTCTGCCAAGACGGCACGCCTGAGCATACCAACGAGGAGGCTCCGGTGCGTCCCAACAAGGTGAAGGCCCTGTGGAAGCAAGGGAAACCCGCCATCTGCCTGTGGTTGGCCAGCGGAGACCCCTTCATCGCCGAGATCTTCGCCCATTCTGGCGTGGATGCGGTAGTGGTGGACATGCAACACGGCATCGCTATTACCCCGGATAGGGCGGTGGAGTGCCTGCGGGCCATCTCCTCCTCTGATGCGGTGCCCATCGTGCGGGTGCCCTGGAACGACCCCGCCTACATTCAATATGTATTGGACGCCGGCGCTTACGGCGTTATCGTGCCCCTGGTGAACAGTTACGAGGACGCTGCCAAGGCGGGGGGGGCATGCCGTTATCCTCCCTTGGGGTATCGGAGCGTCGGCCCTAACCGTGCCCGCTTTTACGGGGGGAGCGACTACTTCCAGCACGCCAACGAGGAGATCATCTGCCTGGTGATGATTGAGGATATCAAGGCCATCCCTCGCCTGGAGGAGATTGTGCAGGCGCCGGGGGTAGACGGTCTCTATATTGGCCCTTCGGACCTGGCGGTGAGCATGGGGTTGGGGCCAGGCTCGGACCAGCCCGACCCTCGTCACCAGGAGGCGTGCCGACGGGTGCTAGAGGTGGCCGGTGCCCACGGGAAGGTGGCGGGGCGCCACGCCTACGCCGGGGAGGAGGCGGCCAGGTATCTGGCTCAAGGTTTCCTCTTCTGCCCGGTGGGGAACGATGTGCGTTTCATTGAGGTGGGGGCACGGGAGGCGGTGAAGGCGGTGGCCGGGGTGCGCCGCTAACCGGGGGTCTTACCCGGCCCCCCACAGTAGGGTCAGATAGGTTCGCAGGACGTCTTCCCCCCAGAAGAGGGCAACAACAGCGCCCCCCACAAGAAACGGGCCATAGGGGAGGGTGTCCTGCAGACCTTTTCGGCGTAGCGCCAGGAGGGTCAGCGCCCCTATTCCCCCGCCCACAAAGGCGACCCCCAGGGCCACCAGGCTCATGGGGAAGCCCAGCATAGCCCCTATGAGGGTGGCCAGTTTTACATCGCCTGCCCCCATCCGCCCCCTGGCCAGAAGGTAAACCATGAGGAATACCCCCAGGGCGCTGCCGGCGCCTGCCAGGGCGTTCAGGTAGGATGATGGCCCCAGCCAGTGGGAGCCGGGCGGTGCCAAGGGGGCCAGGGCGAGAACCAAAGGCAGGGCAGGGTAGACCAGGCGGTTGGGGATAAGGGTGCGCTCTATGTCGCACACCAGGGCAACGGCCAGGATACAAAGGAAGGCCAGAATGACCAGGGTCTCAAATGTTGCTCCCAGGTGCCAGACTGTTAGGGCGAAAACCGGAGGGGTGAGGGTTTCAACTGCCACGGGGCGCCAGGGGAAGGGAAAGTTGCACAGGCGACCATGCGCCCACACTCCGAACACGGGGATGCGGTGGCCGAGGGCCACTTCTCGGTGGCACCTTGGGCACACCGCCCATGGTGCGAGTAGACCCCTCCCCTCACGGGGGAGCCGGTCCATCGCCCGGTTGAGCAAAGGGCCAAGCAGGAGGCCGGCCAGCCCCCCGCCGATAGCCCAGGGTAGAGACACCATAAGGCCCCCGTTCCGCCTTGCGTTGAGGCGAGTGCTCTATTAGAATAGAGGTAACACAAGGCCCGGTGGCGCTGTCCTACCAAAACGCTTCCCACCGGGCCGGAGGGTGTGGTGCTGATGCTCTTCGCCTCGGCGGGCACCTACCGCCGTGAGGCGGTTTTGAAGGTTGCCTTTGTGGCCCTGGGTTTTCTTGACCTCCTCCTTACCCTTTATGCCTTCTCCCAGGGTTTTGTGGAGTTGAACCCCTTCATCCGTGCCCTGCTGGAGCGCCCCTGGGGCCTGGCGATGGTCAAGGGCGTCCTGCCCCTGGCTATCGCTTGGCTGGTGCCGGGGAGGTTGTTGGTGCCCTCTATCCTGGCGTTGGTGGCGGTCAATGGCTGGAACCTCGCCCAGTTGGTAGGGGGAGGTGGGGTTTAGGGGCGGTGCCGGGCTGGCTTTCGCTTTCCGGCAGCTCAGGGACAATCCCCTTCGCCCGCAGATACATCATCACCGCGTAGACCCGTGGGTGCATATTCTCCGGGCACTCCCCCAGTTTGTTGTAGATGCTGTTGATGTGGCGCTCCACCGTCTTGGGGTCCAAGTAGAGGGCCTGGGCGATGCTGTCGTTCCGGTAGCCCCTGGCCATATAACTGAGCACCTCCTGTTCCCTAGGGGAGAGGTCGCTCAGGAAGGTGGCAGTCGCTTCTGCGCTGATAAGGCCCTCCATCACCAAGGGGTCCACGATAATGCGCCCCTCGGCCACCGAGCACACCACCTGAGAGAGTTGCTCCACCGAGTCCACGGTATGCTTGAGCAAGTAGGCGCACCCGGAGGAGACAGAGCGGGCGAACTCCCGTAGGGCTTTGAGGCCCTTGCTGTCGTAGGAGGCGGAGAGGAGGACGATGGCCACATCCGGGGCGTTCTGGCGCACCGTCTCCAGTTTGTGGACAACGGCGGGCTGGAGGACCTTGGTGCCCAATAGGAGGACGTCGGGCTTGAGGGCGCTAATGCCCGATACCAGCGCCTGGCTTCCGGTATCGTCGGCAACCTTGCAGAGGTCAATGCGAGGGTGGGAGGCGAAGAACCCCTGGAAAGCATCTCGGAAGATCTGTTGCTCCTCGGCGATGTAGAGGCGGATTTTTCGGCTCTTGCTATACATGGCCATCACCCGCTTGTCAGTTGCTACTCCAAGTGTGGCACCCCCCGGGTGCTGGGGGTAACGGGGAAAACCTGCCCAGCCTGTGGCGTCTTCCCTCAAAGCCTCTGGGGGATTCGGCTGAGGGGAACCCCCCAGTTGAATAGGGTCTTTTCCCCGCATGCCCGTCCTCCTTTATGCGCGGCCCGCTAGAGGAGACCCGAACCGTGTCGTCTCACTGCCGCACATTGTTTCCATAATGGCTTTACGGTCAAGTCCTCTCTTCGTGGTGTGTCGCCACAAGTGTGGCGGTTGGCGAGGCGCTCTGTCAAGAGGCGACACAGGCGAACTGTGAGCAACCGGGGTGGGGACGACGCCTACAGGGAAACCCCGATGCGGGTTATGGGGATTTCCCCGTCGGTCTGCGTGGTAAGCCTGTGGGTAGGAGGTAGGGGGTAGGCTATCGTAGGGGCTGATGGCCTCCCCCACCGGCGCCCAAAGAAGGGCGGGCCAGCGTGGGCAAAGCGAAAGACATGAAGTGCAGGGGAGCGCAGGCCGAAAGGAGGTGTCGCCTTGTGCGAGACGACTAACGGCGGCTAAAGTCGGTTGTCCAACCCATGGGGAAGACGCACAACACGCTAAACACGCAAGGAGGCAGTATGCGGAAACTCATGACACACTGGAGGCAGGTGAGCCGGAGTCAGCGGGGCATCACCGGACTGGAGACCGCCATTATCCTCATCGCCTTCGTGGTGGTCGCCTCGGTCTTTGCCTACACCGTCCTCTCCGCCGGCATCTTCTCCTCCGAGAAGGGCAAGGAGGCGGTGCATTCGGGTCTCAAGCAGGCACGGGGCTCTATGGAACTGGTGGGGGGTGTCGTTGCCATTGGCAACTCCACATCTAGCCCTTCCTCGGTGGCTAAAGTGCGCCTCACCGTTTCCAACGCCCTAGGCGGAGAGCCGATAGATTTCACGGCCAAGCCCAACAATGTGGTGGTGGTCGACTACATTGACCGGGACCAGCACCAGGCTAACCTGAACTGGACCAAGACCGCCCAGGGCAGGGATGATGGCGATGACCTGCTGGAGCAGGGGGAGAAGTTCCAGATAGAGGTAGACCTCTCCACGCTGAGTCCTGCCTTGGGGGCGAACCGCACCTTCACCATCCAGGTCAAGAGCCCCACCGGGGCCACCCTCGCCATTGAGCGCACCACCCCGGCACGCCTGGACTATGTGATGGACCTGAACTAGGCCACGCCGGCCCGCTTGCGGGGGGCCGTCTCTCCCCAGGGACGGCCCCCCGGCTACACCCTCGCAGGAGGCCCGCGATGCCCAAGTCCCTGGAAGACCTGGAAAACGAGATGCGCATCCTGAAGAACGAGGTTCAGCAGGCTCTCCTGGACATCCGGGAGTTCCTGCTGACCTACGTGGAGAACCCCTTCCCCACAGGGCTGGGCCGGGAGCGCCCACCTGGGTCGGGGGTGCTCTCTACCCTCTCCCAGGGCGCCAACGGCGCCTCGGCCGAGGAGAAGGGGATGGGGGCCTCCCCCTCCGTGGGCGGGACGGGGGCAGCGCCCCCCCAGGGGATCGGCGGGGCGGGCGGGCCGGTAACCGTCTCCGTAGGGGGGGCGACCGCCTACGGGGGAGATGCCGCGTCTGAAAGTAAAGGGAGCCAGGGGGGCGCCCCACAATCGGCCGATGCCACCGATAGGGCCCCCCATACGCCCTTAGCGGGTAAGGGTGCGCCGGCCCCTCCCGGTCAACGAGAGAACCGGCCAGGGGAGAGGCAAGAGACAGGTGCGCAGGGTCCAGAAGACACCAGGGCAGCGCCGGCCCAAGAGGCCAACGGGGAGCGCCCACCATCTATAGGCAACGACCTGGCCACCGTTGCCCTTCTGGCGCCGTGGGTGGAGGCGGGCCTCAAGAGGGTGGGGAAGCAGGCGCTGGAGCGGGTTTTCGCCCTCTATGTGGACCTGGGAGGAGTATCCCCGGGGGTGCAGAAGGCCATGTCCCACCTCCTCGCCTTGTCGGGGGAGGGGGAGGAGACGCCGTCGGCACAGCCCACTCTGCGCCAGTGCCTGCGCCTGCTGGCCGACCTGGACGCCCTGCTCCTGCGGGCACGGCGGGACCTTACCAGCGCCGTCCTCCTCTCGGCGTTTCTGAGCGATGGTGCCCTCCTGGGCGCCCAGCCAGGGGACGGTGCAGTCTAACGACACGCTACTCCCGATAAAGGCTGGGGAGCCATCCCCGGCCTTTTTGTTTGCATGCGTCCTCGTCCGGTTTTTTTCTCCCCTCGCCTTCTGCCATGGAAACACCGGAGAGGGCAGAGGCCTTTTTACCCTGGAATGGGCAGGTTATTGACGCCCGCCTTCCCTGTAAAGGCACAAGGGGCCCCCGTCCCGCCCCGTGACGCGGGCTGGAGAGGCGAGGCTGAGGGCTATCGGCGCACCAAAGAGGCCACCTCTTGCGCCAGGCGCGCCAGTTGCTGAATGTCCACTTCCTCCAGGTCGGACGCCAGGCCTTGCAACTCCGGGTCCACCGTCGCCTCCGAGGCGAAGAGGGAGCGCAGGTCGTCGGACAGCCCGTTGCCGTTCTTCTGCGGGGGGTTCTCGGCAGGCGGGGGGGTATCCTGAGCAGGAGGGGGCTGGGTGGAGGGTTGTTCAGGCGGGAGCGGGGAAGCGTTTGCCTGGGGCTGAGGCGTAGGTGCCAGGTCTCCCAGAGAGGGGGAGGCCCCCACATCTTGTAGCCAGGGCATAGGGCCGGTAGAGGGGTTCTCCCCAGGGGCGGTGGGAGATTGTGTCTCCCTCGCCTGGGGTTCCGGTGTCTCCTGGGGCGGAGATGCCTCCTTACTCTTCCCTGTTGTGCCACGAGAGAACAGGCCCATTGCGCACCTCCTTCTTCTTGTTGGCTTGGGTTGCCCTTTGGGCACCCTTGGCTGTGCCTCCTAAAAGCCGGGAATGGAACCCATAATAGCGTTGGCCAGCAGAGGGCTAACAATGAGGTTGACGCCCGAGGCGGCCAGGGTAATGGACAGGTGGAAGAAGATACGGTAGGGGTAACCCCCGTCGGCCAGTTGGGGGGCCAGGGCGTTTACTATCGCCAGAGCGACCACCACCGGCCCCATAAGCGTCTCCAGCAGGTGCATATTGTGGAAACTCAGGCTAAAGAAGGTGGTGAGGTTGATGTTGGACTGGCCGGCCATATCGGGCAGGCCGACCTTCTGTATGAGGTCGCCAAAGGCGGAAACGACGGCGATGACGAAGGTGAGAAGGAAGGTAACGGTAGCGTGGAGGGCGATGGTCAGCCAGGCAAAGGTGCGGGTAGTGAGTTTGCGTTTCTCCCGCAGGAAGTTGGTCTTCATGGCCAGCAGGGAGGCCCGTGCCCCCACCTCCTCGGGCTCGCCCCCCATGCGGACACCGTCCAGGAAGATGCGCACACTGCGCCGAATCAGTTCGCTTCCACACTCGGTAACGAGGCGGTCCCAACATAACTCGGGAGTGGCACCGGCTAGGAGGCGGAGGTGCAAGCGTCGGATAGCCGGGGCCAGGTTGGCCATGGAGCGCAGGTCTATCCGTCCCAGGGCCTCGGAGACGGTGGTGCCGATGGCGGTGGCGGTGGTTCCCACCACCCGCAGGAAAACCGCCAGGTCTCTGTCCAGTTTGGTAACGCGGGCGTCGTAACGGCTGGCCAGGAAGCCCGCCGGAAAAAAGGCCAGGGCGACCATCACCAGCACCCATCCCAGGGGGAGGCCCACCAGACCCAGCACGGTGGCCCCCACAATGGCCCCCGGCACCAGGGTGAAGACCGCCAGACGGGGCACCCGCTGGCTGGGGAGGCCCTGGGGGCCGGGGATGAAGCGTATCTCCGCAGGGGTGGAGCGGAAGATGACCCACACCCCCAGGCCGCACAGGGCGACCGTCAGCGCCACCAGCCCCAGCACCACCCCCACCCCCAGGTCATAAATAATGGGGGAAATCACTGCAACGATAATGACCAGCACTGCGGAGACAA
>BEHZ01000003.1 GCA_002923335.1 bacterium HR23
CCAAGCGGTGCTCCAGCCAACGAAACCAGGGCAGGGGGAGCCAGCGGAAATACCACACCCACTCATACTGATACTGCACATACTTGTCAATCTTGTAAGGGAAGATGTGTTCCTTACGCATCTCCACAATGCGGAAGTCTTTGAAGAGGCGTCGCACATCCCGGAAGGAGTAGGTGTAGGTGACCGGGGAGCCTTCTTGGGCCTCGGAGTAGCGGCGCACTAGTTCACCCGCCCGCCAGAAGGCCCCATGCCCGTATTTCACCACAATCCATAGCGCCTTCCAGGAATACTTGGCATACAACATCACTCGCACCTCGGTATGGGGGGCGCAGTATTTCTTGACCTCTTCTATAACCCGCTGGGGATGAGGCGTGTGGTGAATGACGCCAAAGGAGTAGATAAGGTCATACGGCTCCACAGGCACGAAGGAAGACAGTTCTTCCGCATTCCCACAGTAGAACTGGGCCGATAGGCCATACACGGCGAACCTTTGTTTTGCTATCTCCAGGCTCCTGTCGGAGATATCCACTGCGGTGAGGAGAGCGCCCGCCCGGGCGAAGTTGACGGCGTCAGTGCCGATGCCACACCCGATTTCCAACACCTTCTTGCCCTTCCATCTGGCAAACTGGGCGAAGCCGGGGATATGCGGCTCTACGAAATATTTGCGGGCCTCCACCTCGTCAAAGTATTCTCGTGTCCCCACGGGCCTCGGGGAGTGGCGGATGTTGCAGGGGCGACGGTTCCAGAACTCCCGCACCTGGTCGATAAGATTGGTCATACCTTACCTCACCCGCGTGGGGTCAAACTCCTCGGTGCTCCACAGGCGTGCCAACCGCTCCTGGGCCTCGGCGTCGTCCCTGCCTATTCCCAGGGGGGCATAGGCCTCTCCAGGGTTGCCCATCTGCTCCCGCAGGAGCCGCCAGGCGTCCACCACGATAGGGCCTTTCCCGTCCATCCTTAGGGTGCGGAAGGAGGGGTCAGGGGTTGCGATGAGCACTACATGGGCCTGGCGCACCGCCTCCTGGGCCGAGGGGGCATACGCCACCTGCTCCCCCAGCACCTTCCGTGCCTCCTCCAGCGCCAGGGGGTCGTAGACCACCACCTGCATCCCCCTTTCGGCCAGGCGCCGGGCCACCAGCAGGCCCTGGGACTCCTCCACCACCGGGGTCTCGGGCTTATAGGCCAGGCCCAGCACCGCCACTTTGCCTCCTGGGGGCGTAAGAGCGGAAACCCTCTCCACCACCCGCTCCACCAGACCTCGGTTGAAGGCGTCGGTTGCCTCGGCCAGGGGCGCCGGCACCTCTAGGTAGGAGGCCAGGAACGCCAGAGCACGGTTGTCCCTGGGGAAGCAGGGGCCACCATACCCCAGGGCGCCCTTCAGGTATCTGGGGCCGATACGGCTGTCCAGGCCGATGGCCCGAGTAACCGTGTCCACATCCCCACCGGGCAGACGCTCGCAAATGCCCGCCAGCATATTGGCGAAACTGATCTTCATGGTTACAAAGGTGTTCACTGCAATCTTGGCGATCTCGGCGTTCACCCAGTTCATCCGCACGATGGGGGGATGGTTCAGGAGCACCCGACGGTAGATGCCCTCCAGCATCTCCCCCGCCCGGGGGTCCGATTCGCCGATGAGGACGAAGTCGGGGTTGAGGAAGTCCCGGAGAACGCTCCCCAGGGCGATGAACTCCGGGGAGTAGCAGAGGCCGAAGTGCTCCCCGCACCGCTTCCCCGACGCCCGCTCCAGGACGGGCAGGACGCCGAACTGGGTAGAGCCGGGGAGCACCGTGCTGCTGACCACCACCAGATGGTAGTCCGCCTTCTCCCGCAGGGCGTCGCCTATGGCCTGGGCGGACTGCAGGACGTAGCGCAGGGAAAAGCGCCCATCCCCCTCGCTAGGGGTGGGAACGATGATGAAGGTGGCGTCGGTGTGGAGGATGGCGTCCCGTGTATTCGTGGTGGCGTGGAGGCGCCCGTTGGAGGCCTGGAGGGCTTCGGCCAGCCCCGGCTCCCGGACGGGGGCCTCGCCCCGGTTGAGGGCGTCCACCACTGTGGGGTTCACATCCACGCCGATGACGCTGAACCCCCGGGAGGCGAAGGCGGCGGCCAGAGGCGCCCCCAGTTTCCCCAGGCCGACAACGGAGATGCGTGTCATACGGACCTCCAGCGGGCTATGGTCATAAGGCGGTTGCGCTCCTGCTGACGGCGTTCCCCTGGCCCTACCTCCGCTCCGCCACTAGGTAGCCGCCTACCCAACCTTTCAGAACGTGTCGGTCTGCCCACTGAATGTGGTATCCCCACTGCTGCAACAATCGTGTCACCTCTCCGTAGTTAGGTGGCCACACCTCTACGATGAGGCGGGGCGAGTCCCGAGCGATGGTCTTCTGGGCGCCCCGGAGCACCCGTGCCTCTGCCCCCTCCACATCAATCTTTATAAGGCGCACATCCCGTATACCGTAGCGCTCCACCAGAGTGTCCAGAGGACAGACCTGAACGGCAGGCCCAGGGCCGTAGCGGTGGACTAATGAATTGCCCGAAGACCCTAGGCGTCGGCTGAAAAGCGTGAGGAACCCTTCCTCGTCCCAGCACGCCACTTGTAGGCAGAGGACATTGTTGAGCTCGTTTACGGCCACGTTCCGTTGGAGTGCGGCAAAAGTACTGGGGTTCGGTTCTATGGCCACCACTGTGCCCATTTTGGCGAGGCGCTTGCCTATCATCACGGAATACCTCCCAACATGGGCACCAATATCAATGAACGTTCCTGAGTCAAGCGATAAATAGGATTCTAAAAATTGTTCATACGAAGGTCGGAGAGTGTGAAAGTCGTTGGAAAACCTTCGACAGCAGAATCTTCCATATGGTGTGTTCAATCTGATATTCCATATGAAGAGAATCGCTGCGAGTTGGTCGCTGTGTTTCTTGATAGGGTAAAACATCGCGTAGGCTAGTCGGTTCAAGGCCATTAGCGCCTTATCCTGGGGTGTTTCACAGTAGCGGACGAAGATGGCGGACTCACGAAGATACGTTCGCAAGCGAAGGTGCAAGGGCGGCATTGTCATTACTCAAAGGTTGATGGCTTGTGTATAAACGGGCCGGCATTAGGAAGGCGACAACCATCACCTTGCCACACCGTTGTCGTCTCTACCTTATTATCTCCCCTGTGGCGAAGGCGCCCCACCTGAGAGATGTATGCCACTACCTCCTCCCAACTGCCCGCTCGGTAATCGGCGGGGGGATCGCCTATAACCGGATGCTTCAGGTCAGGGCAAAGGGTCAGCAGAACCGTGGTGCAGCCTACCGCCTTGCCGGCCGCTATATCCGCATCCGTATTGCCCACCAGGAAGGAGCCTTCTGCTATAACCCCCATCTGGTGCATAGCCTGGAGGAGGAGCCCCGGCCGTGGCTTCCTGCACTCGCACCCTTCCCAGGGGGCGTGGGGACAGTAGAAGGCGCCGTCCAGGCGCACCCCAAAGGCCAGTAGGCACTCCTCCAGGCGACGATGCACTTGCGTCAACTCCTCGGGACGCACGAGCCCCCGCCCTATCCCCGACTGGTTGCTCACCAGCACCAGAGCGAATCCCTTTCTCCGCAGGTGGGCCAGGGCCTCCCCCGTCCCCGGCAGAAGGCGCACCCGGGCCGGGTCCCGCAGATACGCCACCTCTTCTATGAGGGTGCCGTCCCTGTCCAGGAAGACTGCCCTACGCATGGGCGTCTCCTCCCGGCGCTAGGCGGCGTCGCAGGGTGGAGACTACCCAGTGGAAGGCGAAACAGTGCACGGACTCTACTATCCCCATATGGTAACACGGGACATGAATACTCACCTGGGCCAGAGGCCGAAGGCGTCCGCCGTCGAAGCCGGTGAACCCCACCGTTATAAGACCCTGGCGGTTCGCCCACTCCACAGCCCGCAGGACGTTCGGACTGTTCCCCGACCCACTAAAGGCGATGAGCACATCGCTCGGCTGTGCATAGGTCTTCAGTTGCTCCTCAAACACCACCTCATACCCTATGTCGTTGGAGAGGGCAGTCAAAAAAGAGACATTGTCGGTCAGGGCCAGGGCCCGCAGACGGCGCGGGGCCGAGAGGTCGGTCAGGGTGCCTTTGGCCAGGTCCTGGGCGAAGTGGGTGGCATTGGAGGCGCTCCCCCCGTTGCCGATAACGAAGACCGTCCGCCCCTCCTGGAAGGCCCTGTAGAGGAGGTCCGCCAACCGCTCCACCTGGCCAGGCAGGGCGTCCAAGAGGCGTTTCGCCTCCTGCACATAGGAGTGCAGGTCGTCCAGAGGCGTCATCGCCAAGTATACCTGCGGTAGTTGAAGATCACCTTGCTCCCATCCCGCTCCAGCGTGAAGGGCATGTGGCGGTAGCCGTCCAGTGCCCTCAGCACGGCCCCCTGGCGTTCGGGGGGGCAATACAAGAGCATGAAGCCACCACCGCCTGCACCTGCTATCTTCCCCCCAATGGCCCCTGCCTGCTTGGCCCGTTCATACATCTCGTCGATCTGGCTGTTGGTAATGCCCGGGGCCAATTGCTTCTTCAGCCTCCAGTTTTCGTCTAAAACCCAACCGATACGATCGAAATCCCCTTCCAAGAGGGCGGTGCGCACCTGGAGAGCCAGCGCCTTGATGGCGTCCAGGTTGTCCAGGTTCTCCTCGGTGCGTTCCTTCTGAACAGCCAAAATGTCCGACCCCTGACGGGTGATGCCGGTGTAGACCAGAAGGAGGTGAGCGCTGAGACGGCGCAGGTCTCGGTCCGAAAGAGGGAGGCGCTCCACCTGCACTGCCCCATCGGGCAGGAAACGGAAGGCACACACCCCCCCGTAGGCGGCGATAAACTGGTCCTGCTTGCCTATAGGCCTCCCACACCGCTCTATTTCCACCTGGCACGCCTCTTCAGCCAACTGGCGAGGCCCTACCTGCTCCCCCAGATACATATGGAGGGCGTTGAGAAGACCTACCGTGAGGCTACTGGAGGAGCCCAGCCCGGAGCCTTCAGAGGGGATATCGGCCAGGACGGTAATCTCCACTCCATTCTTGACGCCCGTTGTCTTCATCGCCTCCCGCACGAGTTCGTGGCGGATCTCTTCCACCCTGTCCACGACCTCCTTGCGGGAATAGTTGATGTAAATTCTGTCGTCGTAGCGTTCTTGGAGAATAACAAACACATACTTGTCAATGGCTGCGTTGACCACAAAGCCTTCCCGGCGGCTATAGTATTCAGGAAGGTCGGTGCCCCCGCCTGCGAGGCTTATGCGGAGGGGCGTTTGGACGATGATCACGCTCGCACCTCCACACGGCGTAGAACCCCAACCGCCTGCATATGGGCTTGGGCGGAGTCCAGCAGGTCGGCACGGCACTCCTGGCTGGACAGCCACGCCAGATACTCGCGCACGCTGTCCTCGGGGGTATAGCGGGGGGACCAGCCCAAAGAGCGCAGGCGGGTGATGTCAGAGCAGATATGGCGGGTGTCGCCGAAGCGGAAGATCCCCGGCACCTCTATGCGCCCCTCTTTTCCCGCCACCCTCAGCACCGTATGGGCGAACTCCAGAACGGTGTAGGGGCGCCCTCCCCCTACATTGAACACCTGGTTATCGGTGCGGGGGTCTTCCAGGGCCAGGAGTGTGGCTTCCACCGCATCGCGGATGTTCACATAATCCCGCACCTGCTGGCCGTCCTCGTAGACCATCAGAGGGCGCCCCAGGTAGAGGGAGGTGCAGAAGATACGGCATACCCCTGAATAAGCGTTGGCGAAGGACTGGCGGGGGCCCTGCACAATGGAGTAGCGCAAGGCGGTGGTTGGAATACCATACCGTTTCCCCAGGTTTAGGGCGATCATCTCCTGGGCGTATTTGGACATAGCGTAGGCGTTTTGGGGGTGGACGACGCTTTCATCAGTGGGTTCCCAGGCCACTGGCCGTCCACAGTGGGGGCATCGGACAGCCCAGTCCCCCCTCTGCAACTGGGCGAGGGGGCGCATCTCGGGATACACCACCCCGTGCTCCTCACAGCGGTGGCACCCCTCGCCGTATACCGCCTGGGAGGAGGCCACCACCACCTTACGGATGTCCAGCCTCCGCTCCACTGCAACCTCGTAGAGAAGGGCAGTCCCCTCGGTGTTCACGTGGAAGAAAGTGCTGAAGTCGGGCATATAGTCCTGGTAAGCGGCCAGGTGCACCACCGCCTCCACCCCTTCCAGGGCTCGCTCCCAGTCGGGGCGGCGGGTAACATCCCCGTGGAGGAACTCCGCTTCCGGCGAAAGCCATAGGGGCTTGCCTCGGGGGTGCACTCTGGGGTGCAGGTTATCCAGCACCCGCACCCGGTAGCCCTTCTCCAGCAGGCGGTCTACGGTGTGGGAGCCGATGAAACCCGCCCCACCGGTTACCAGCACTACTCCCCTTTTCACCGACGTCTTTCTCCAACTCCCAGGCGCACCACGATAGCGTCCTGCCCCTTTATCCCCGCTGTGGCGTTGCGGGTGTCCACCACCAGTCGGCTGCGGGTTACCACCCATGGCCAGTCGTAGGCGCTGTGGGCGGTGATGATAACTACGCAGTCCGCCCGTGCCAGCCCCGCCTCAAGGGGCACCCGCTCCAGAACTGCCCCATCCAGGTGCAGGGTAGGCACATGGGGGTCGTGGAAACTCACCTCTGCCCCCCGCTCCCGGAGAAGGCGCATTACCTCTAGGGCAGGGGAGTCCCGAGTGTCGGCCACATCGGGCTTATATGCCACCCCCAGCACCAGCACCTGCGCCCCGGCCAGGGACCTCCCCTGTCGTGCTAGAGCGTGCGCCACCTTCTCTACCACAACCCCCGGCATCCCAGCGTTGATGCGGTGGGTCTCCGCCAGCAGACGGGAGGCATAGCCCAGCCTCTGTGCCCGCCAGTCCAGGATGCGGAAGTCCTTGGGGATGCAGTGGCCCCCCACGCCGGGGCCGGGGTAGAAGGGCATAAACCCGAAGGGCTTGGTCTTCGCAGCGTCAATCACCTCCCATACATCCACGCCCAGGCGCTCGCACAGGAGGGCGATGTCGTTGATGAGGGCGATATTCACCGCCCGGAAGGTGTTCTCCAGGAGTTTCACCATCTCCGCTGTGGTAGCCGAGGCGACGGGCACTACCTGGGTGGTAACTCTCTGATAGAGGGCGCAGGCTATCTCCCGACAGAAGGGGGTTATCCCTCCTACCACCTTCGGGGTGTTCTGCACCGTCCACTGGCGGTTGCCCGGGTCTATGCGCTCCGGTGAGTAAGCAAGGAAGAAATCGTGCCCCACTCTCAGCCCTCCCCTCTCCAGCAGGGGCAGGAGGACCTCCTCGGTGGTGCCGGGATAGGTGGTGCTTTCCAGCACCACCAGCATCCCTGGATGCAGGTGGCGTGCGATAGCGTCTCCGGCCCGCAGGATGGCGGAGAGGTCGGGTTCCCCGTTGGGGGAGACGGGCGTCTGCACGCAGACGATGACCACATCGACCGAGGCAAGGGGCAAGGGGTCGGCGCTGACGGCGAGGCGTCCCGCCTGCATACACTCCACCAGGCGCCGGGAGGGGATATCCTCCACATAACTCTCCCCCCGCTGGAGGGCGGCAACCCGCCGAGGGTCCTGCTCAATGCCCACCACGGGGAAGCCGGCCTCGGCGAAGGCGACGGCCAGGGGAAGGCCCACATATCCCATCCCGATAACGGCGACCGTCGCCTGCCCTTGGTTTATCTTGTCCAGAAGGGGGTGGCTCATCGCTCCGTCAACGCTCCTCACCGTCTTTGCGCCTCCTCAGCCCCGTTCCCCAAGGAGAATCCCTTGCGTCGGGGGCGCAGGGCACTGGCCGGTATCTCCACCCGGACCCACCTGTTCAGGAAGCGGAGGAGCACCTGGCAACGCAGGCGGGCCGGCAGATACCTCTGGAAGACCGCGTCCAGGCCGGCGAAGGGGCCTTCGGTGACCTGCACCTCCTCCCCCGGCTGGAGGGCACGGCGATAACCCCCGTTGTTCCACTCCTCGGTGCGCTGTCGGATGTGGGCGATGAGGGCGTCGTCCACAGGCACCGCTTCCCGCTCCGGCCCCACGAAGTAGGCCACCCCAGGCGCCCAACGCACCATAGGCCACAGGCGGGAATCGTGCACTAGGCGCACGAACACGTAGCCGGGGAACAGGTATTCGGTGGACCGGGAACCGGTGGGGCGAACGATACGGGGGGCGTAACATTCCACCCCCCAACGGGCCAGGACCTCCAGCACCAGGTCCTCGGAGCGGGGCTTGGTTTTCAGCACATACCAGCGTAGGGATGTGGGCTGCTGCGGCTCTAAAGGCATACGCTACCGCCATCCCGGCAGAGCCAGGCTCCCGAAAGGCTTTACCCTCCCGTAGCATCTACCCGTCGTCCCGACGCCCCGCCCCCGCCCGGATAGCCTGCTCTACCTTATCCATGGCACGGGGGCAGGAGCGGGCAGAAACCGAGGCCACCCGCCGGGCAAGCATTCCGTCGGCCCACCGGATGGCTTCTCACTGGTATAGTAACAGCATAGTATACATCCAAAGCGCCCTGCTGTGTCAATCGCTGGCGGAACCGCCCGGCGGTGTCCCCGTAGCCTCCGCTTCCTTCCTATGGCATGATAAGAAGAAAGGCCCTGTGGGGTGCACGATGCCCGTTGACGCCGTTTCGCTGGAGGTCTTTCGCAACCTCTTCGCCTCGGTAGCGGAGGAGATGGGGGTTGCCCTGGGGCGCACCGCCTTCTCCCCCAACATCAAGGAGCGCAAGGACTATTCCTGCGCCCTTTTTGACCCCCAGGGGAACATGGTGGCCCAGGCAGCCCATATCCCCGTGCACCTGGGTTCCATGCCCGCCTCCGTCCAGTCGGCCATCGCCCACTTCACCTTCTCCCCTGGGGACATCGTCATCCTCAACGACCCCTATATGGGGGGCACCCACTTGAACGATGTAACCCTGGTGGCCCCCGTCTTTGCGGGGGAGACCCTGGTGGGCTTTGTCGGCAACCGGGGCCACCATGCCGACATCGGGGGCATGACCCCCGGTTCCCTGCCCCTCTCCACGGAACTCTACCAGGAGGGGTTCATCTTCCCCCCCATCAAACTGGCCAAGGGGGGTGTGCTGAACGAAGAGGTCATTACCCTCTTCTGCCGGAACTCCCGCACCCCCGAGGAGCGCAGGGGCGACCTGTCGGCCCAGATCGCCGCCTGCCGAACCGGAGAGCGCCGCCTCCAGGACCTGGTGCACCGCTATGGATGGGAGACCGTCCGGGAGCATATGTCTGCTCTGCTGGACTACGCCGAGCGCCTGACCCGCTCCGCCATCGCACGGATGCCCAAGGGCAGTTTCACCTTCCGGGATTACATGGACGGCGACGGCCTCACCGAGGAGCCGGTGCCCATTCAGGTTACCGTCCGTATCCTGGAGGACAGCATAGAGTTTGACTGGACGGGCACCAGTCCCCAGCGTCCCGGGTGCGTCAACACCCCTCTGGCGGTGGCGGTGTCGGCGGTGCTGTATGTGATGCGGTGTATTCTGGGGGAGCAGGTGCCGGCCAATCAGGGCATTCTGCGGGCGGTGCGCATCATTGCCCCCGAGGGGACGCTGGTCAACCCCCGTCCCCCGGCTGCCGTGGCTGGGGGCAATGTGGAGACCTCTCAGCGCCTGGTGGATGTGCTGATGGGCGCTTTGGCCCAGGCGCTCCCCGACCGCATCCCCTCCGCCAGCCAGGGCACCATGAACAACGTGCTGGTGGGCGGGCACGACCCTATTCGCCAGAAGCCCTTCGCCTACTACGAGACCATCGCCGGTGGGATGGGTGCCCGTCCCACCAAAGACGGCCTCTCCGCCGTCCACACCCATATGACCAACACCCTGAACACCCCCGTGGAAGCCCTGGAAATGGTCTACCCTATGCGGGTGCGTCGCTATACCATTCGCCGTGGCTCGGGGGGCGCCGGCAGATACAGGGGGGGCGACGGCATTATCCGGGACCTGGAGTTCCTAGCCCCGGCCACCGTAACGGTGCTGTCGGAGCGTCGTCGGTTCCGCCCCTGGGGTCTGCACGGTGGAGAGCCGGGCCAGCCGGGAGAGAACATCTTGCTCAGGGGGGGCGTGGAGGAGGTGCGCCTGCCCCCGAAGGCTACCCTGCGGGTGGAGGCGGGGGATGTGCTCAGCATCCGCACGCCCGGCGGCGGTGGGTGGGGCGCCCCTCCCCACGAAACCCCGGAGCATCAGCGAGGTGGGCCATGACCACTGGGCGAATCCGCACCGTTACCGTCCGTTCCCTGGACCACTACCGGGTGCAGGTTACCGCACGGGGGCATACCTTCGTCGGGGACGAGCCTCCCCCTGAGGGGGAAGACGCCGGCCCCTCTCCTTACGAGTTTCTGCTGGCTGCCCTGGGCACCTGAACGGTCATCACGCTCCTCATGTATGTGAGGAGGAAAGGCTGGGCGGTGGAGTCCATCACCGCCGAGTTGTCCCACCAGCGGGTGCCGGCCCCCGGGGCGTCTCCCGCCGGCCCTCCTGCCCTGGAGGACCTCATTCGTCTGGATGTTACGGTGCGGGGCAACCTAGACGACGAGCAGAGGGCCCGTCTGCTGGAGATCGTGGGGCGATGCCCCGTGCACCGCACCCTCTCCCGCCCTCCTCGCATTGAGGAGACCCTCACGGTGGTCTCCTAACAGGGAAGAAGGGGCCAGCCCCACGGCGTTTGACAGGCCGTCTCCCTTATGGGATGATGGAAATGTAACGGCACCCCTACAGGGTTTGAGAACCGATGGAACGCCAGCACGCCCCCAGCCCGGCGGTGCAAGGGCTGGGGGATGCTTCAAGAGGACGCCTGGCCTATTCCCCTCCTCGGACACAGTCGGCTCCCTCTCTTCGGGAGGGGTGGCCCCTTATCGCCGGCTCCTGGACCATCTTCTTCCTGGGCCTGGCCATCCTCTGGCATGCCAACGGCATCTTCCTGGTGCAGTGGGAGCGCGCCTTCGGATGGGGGCGGGGGCTGATTGCAGGGGCCTTCTCCCTGGGAGGGGCCTTGTCTGCCCTGGCGACGCCCCTCATCGGCAGGGTGGCCGACCGCTACAGCGTCCATCGCCTCATTACGGGTGGTGCGTTGACCATGGGTGTGGGGCTGGTCCTCCTGGCCCTCATCCAGGCACCCTGGCACCTCTACCTGACCTACACGCTGGCCTACCTGGGCTTTACCCTGATGGGGCATGTGCCCATTGGAGCGACCCTGGCACGGGTCTTCCTGCACCGGCGTGCCCTGGCCATCGGCATTGCCCACACCGGCATGGGCAGCGGTGGCATACTCCTTGCCCCTCTTATCCCCCTCCTCATCGCCACCGTGGGCTGGCGGTGGACGCTGGCGGTGGCGGGGCTGTTGGCGATGGGGGTGCTTATCCCCGTGGGGGCAACGGTGTTCCGTCGTGTGCCTCAGGCGCCGGTGGTGGGGGGTGGGCAGGGGGGACAGGGCTATACTCTTCGGCAGGCGCTGGGGATGTGGCAGTTCTGGGTGCTGGCCGGGGCCTTTGTCTCCGCCAACTTCGCCCTAAGCGGGGTGGGGGCCCACATGGTGCCCTTCCTGGCGGACAGGGGCGTCTCCTTGCAGAGGGGGGCGCTGGCTATCGCCCTGCAGGCCTTCTCGCATGTCGGGGGGAAACTCACCTTCGCCCTGTTGGCGGAGCGCCTTCAGCCCCGCTATCCCCTGGCGGTGGCCTATGCCCTGGGCGGCATCGCCGTTGCCCTGTTGGTCTTCGTGGGCGCCCCCTGGACGGCTTACCTGTCGGCGGGCTTTGTGGGGTTGGCCATGTCCGCCACCACGGTCTTTCAGCCCATTCTGGGCGCCCTTTACTTCGGCACCATGGCCCTGGGGGCCATTTTGGGGGTGCTCTTCGCTGTTACCTACTCGGTAGCGTCGGCAGGAGGGGCGGTGGCCGGCCTGCTGTATGACATTACCGGCACCTACCGGGTGCCCTTCCTGGCGTTCCTGGGGCTTCTGGTGGTGGGGAGCCTCCTGGTGCTGGCCACGGGCCAACGGCAGCGGCCCCCTATCTCTTCCCCAACGCCTCCCGCACCCGAACCGGGTCGTCGGTCTTGAGGAAATCCACGCCCCAGTCGGCCAGGGTTTTGGCCACCTGGGGGTCGTTCACCGTCCAGGCGTCCACCCACAGGCCGGCGGAGTGGGCCTTCTCCACCACCTCCTGGGAGATGCCCATCCATTGGGGGTGAAGGACCTCGGCGGAGGCGTAGCGGGCCAGGGCCACGTGGTCGCCTACATCTCCCGTGTAGCACACCCCCACGGGGATGTGGGGGGCGAGGGCCTTGAAGCGCCGAACACAGGGGTGGTCAAAGGAGAAGACCTCCACCTGCTCCTCCATATCCCACTTCTTCAGGAGGGCCAGCACCTTCTCCTCTATGCCGAGGTAGCGCATGGGGAGGGTCTTGAGTTCAATCTTCAGGTAGATACGCCCTTGTGCCCACGCCAGCACCTCCCCCAGGGCCAGGATGCGTTGGCCTGCGAAGGCCGAGCCGAACCACCCACCGGCGTCCAGGGCTCGCAGTTCGGCAAAGGTATGGTCCCCCACCAACCCCTTCCCGTTGGTGGTGCGCTCCAGGGTGTGGTCGTGGATGACCACCGGGACGCCGTCTTGGGAGAGGTGCACGTCCAGTTCAATGGCCTCGGCGCCTTGCTGAAGGGCAAGGGTGTAGGCGGCAAGGGTGTTCTCCGGGGCGTAGGCCATGGCTCCCCGGTGGGCCACCACCACCGGCCGATGCTGACGCACATACTCCCAATAGGGCAGGCGCAGAGACATGCGCATACACCGCTCCTTCTAGAAGAGGGCGGGGGCCGGCTCCTCCGCCCACGCCCACACCTTCTCCCCTGGGACCCACTGCAGGGGGGCGTCTAAAGCCCTTGCCAGGGCGTCGGCCACTCCCACCTTCACCCCCCCCAGGGCGACGGGGTGCCCCACCACCCGCTCCACCGAGGTTACCCTCACCTGGGGCATCCCGCAAGGGATGATGGCCGAAAACCAGGAGAGGTCGGTAGCAACGTTCAGGGCGAAGCCGTGCATGGTAATGCCCCGGCTCACCCGCAGGCCGATGGACGCTATCTTCTCCCCTCCCACCCAAACCCCCGTGAGACCGGGGAGGGCCTGGGCGAGGACTCCCAGCCCCGCCAGGGCGTCTATCAGCGCCCTTTCCAGGAGGCGGACGAAGGCCACCGGCCCCAGTCCCCGCCCCCGGAGGTCCACAATGAGATAGCCCACTACCTGCCCTGGGCCGTGGAAAGTGGCCTGTCCGCCCCTGTCCACCGGGAGCACCTCTACCCCTTGCGCCGAAAGGGTCTCCAGGGGGATCCGCACGTCTTGCAAGGTGCCCCGGCGCCCCAGGGTAACGACGGGCGGGTGCTCCACCAGCAGGAGCAGGTCATCCCCTTCCCCTCTGGACCTCCGCTCCAGTAGACGGTGCTGGAGTGTCCAGCAGGGGCGGTATGCTACTTGGCCCAGGTCTGCCACCAGCAGGGGAGAAGACATAGTTTAGTAAAGGGGGGTGCCGGGCCCCATGGCCTCCAGACGGCGCTTCACCGCCTGGGTAAAGGCGCTCATCTGGTGTCCGTCCAGGATGCGGTGGTCAAAGGTAACGGTGATGTTCATAATGGAGCGAATGGCGATGGCGTCGTCTATCACCACGGGGCGCTTCACCACCCGCTCGGTGGTGAGGATGGCCGCCTGGGGGTAGTTGATGATGGCCTGAGAGAGCACCGACCCTAATGCCCCCGTATTGTTGATGGTGAAGGTGCCCCCCTGCACGTCCTCCAGAGTGAGGCGGTTCTCCCGTGCCCTCTGCACCTTGTCATGGATGGCTTTGGCCAGGCCGGCGATGCTCAGGCGGTCGGCGTCGTGGATGACGGGCACCACCAGTCCCTGGGGGGCAGCCACGGCGATGCCGATGTTGATGCGCTTCTTCAGGATGATCTTGTCGCCTCCCCAGGAGGAGTTGACCAAGGGGTTCTCCTTGAGGGCCTCTACCACGGCCTTCACCACAAAGGGGAGGAAGGTGAGTTCCGCCCCCTCCTTCCGCTCAAACTCCTCCTTGACGGCCTCCCGCCAGCGGGCCAGGCCGGTAACATCCACCTCCACCATACTCCACGCCATGGGTATCTCCCGGGCGGAGCGGGCCATGTTCTCGGCAATGATACGGCGGACAGGGGTAAGGGGGAGGGCCTCCTCGTCGGCCCCCAGAGCGGCGGCAGGGCGAGGTGCTGGGGGTGCGGGCGCTGGAGGTGTGGGGGGAGCAGGAGGTGGGGCGGTGCGGGCCTCCAGGTAGCGCAGGATATCCTGTTTGGTGATGCGCCCCCCTATACCCGTCCCCTGGATGCGCTCCAGTTCCTGGGGGGTGATATTGTGCTCGGCGATAAGGCGCTGGACCACAGGGGAGAGGGGCGGACGCTCCCGGGGTGGTGCAGGGGTAGGGGCCTCCTCACGGGGGCGCAGGCCCGTCGGCCCCATCACCATATTGGGGGGAGGCTCCTCCAGCACCGCCACCGGAGCCTTGACCGGAGGCGAAGGGGCAGACGGCTCAACGGGCGCAGGCACCTCCGCCGTCTCTATCTCGCAGATGGGGCTTCCCATGGGGACGGCCGCCCCCTCCGGCACCAAGTGGCGCACCAGCACCCCATCCACCGGCGAGGGGAACTCCATGGTTACCTTGTCGGTTACCACCTCTGCCAGAGGCTCAAACCTCTTCACCCGTTCCCCCGGCTGTTTGAGCCATTTCTGGATGATGCCCTCGGTTACCGTTTCCCCCACATGGGGGAGTTCCACACGCACAGGCATGGCCGATGCCTCCCCGTGGGCTAATAGCGGGCCAGGTGGCGCATAGCGTCTATAATCTTGTCGGTGGTGGGCATAAAGGCCTGCTCCAGGGTAGGAGCGAAGGGCATGGCGGGGACATCCGGCCCGCATAGGCGCTTGATGGGGGCGTCCAGGTAGGTGAAGCCCGCATCCGCGAGAAGGGCCGATACCTCGGCTCCCACCCCCCCTGTCAGGTTGTCCTCGTGGACGATAAGGGCCTTGCCCGTCTTCTTCACCGATGCCAGGATGGTCTCCGTATCCAGGGGTTTGACGGTGCGCAGGTCCACCACCTCTACCTGAATGCCCTCTTTGGCCAGGGCCTCCGCCGCCTGGAGGCAGTAGTGGAGGGTAAGGCCGTAGGAGAAGACCGAAAGGTCTCGTCCCTCCCGCTTCACATCGGCCACGCCGATAGGGATGGTATAGTCCTCGTCGGGCACCTCGCCCCGCACGGTGCGATAGGTGCGCTTGTGTTCAAAGAAGAGGACAGGGTCGTCATCGCGGATGGCGGATTTCAGCAGGCCCTTGGCATCGTAAGGGGTGGAGGGGCACACCACCTTGAGGCCTGGGCAGTGGTAGAAGAAGCCCTCGGCGCTCTGGGAGTGGTAAAGCCCGCCCCGCACCATGCCCCCATAGGGGGAGCGCACCACAATGGGGACCGACACCTGCCCGTTGGTGCCATAATGGTGGCGTGCCGCTTCGCCTACCAGTTGGTTCACAATGGGCCAGATGAAGTCGGTGAACTGGATTTCGGCGATGGGACGCAGGCCGTTGAGGGCGGCGCCGATGGCCAGGCCTACGATGGACGCCTCGGCCAGGGGGGTATCTATCACCCGCTCCTCGCCGAACTCGTCAATGAAACCCTCGGTGGCCAGGAAGACGCCCCCCCTTCGCCCCACATCCTCCCCCAGGACGATGACCCGACTGTCCCGGCGCATCTCCTCCCGCATGGCGTCTCGGATGGCCTCAATGACCGTCTTCACCGCCATACCTACACCCCCTTACGGCCGGGCGGAGTGGCCCAAAGGTGGTCCAGAAGGGTGGAGGGGTCCGGGAAGGGCGCCTTATCGGCGAACTCGGTGGCTTCGTCTACCTCCTTTTGCGCCCGCGCCCAGATGGCCGTGTCCTGGCTTTCGGTAAGGATGCCTTCGCCCTTGAGGTAGGCCCGGAAGCGCTCAATGGGGTCCCGTGCCTTGGCCCGCTCCAGGTCCTCCCGGGGGCGGTAACGGCGGTCGTCGTCGTCGCTGGTGTGGGGCATAAGGCGTTCCACCTTGGCTTCAATAAGGGTGGGCCCTCCGCCGTTGCGTGCCCGCTCCGCCGACTCCCGTGTTACCTTCAGCACCTCCAGAGGGTCGCTTCCGTCTACCACCACCCCCGGCATGCCGTAGCCCTGGGCACGTAAGGCCACGTCGGGGACGGCCATCTGCTTGTGCTGAGGCACGGAGATGGCCCAGCGGTTGTTTTCGCAGAAGAAGAGGATAGGGAGGCGATGGATGCCGGCGAAGTTCAGGGCCTCATGCCACTCCCCTTCGCTGGTGGCGCCATCGCCGAAGAAGACGATGACCACCGTCGGCTCCTTGCGGATTTTGGCCGCCAGGGCGGAGCCCACCGCCTTAGTCATCTGCGCCCCCACCACATTGGAGAGGTTGATAATACGGTATTGGGGGTAAACCCCGTGGCCGGGGAACATGCGTGCCCCGCTCATCGGCTCCCCCGCCTTGGCCATATACCCCAGGAGCATCTCCTTGGGGGTAACGCCCAGGGTGAGAAGGGCGCACAGGTCCCGGTAGAAGGTGAAGAAGATGTCCCGGCTCCTGTCCATGGCCCACACGGCGCCTACCTGGGCCCCTTCGTGTCCGGAGCAGGAGCCAACGATGGCGACCTTGCCCTGGCGGTTCAAGGCCCAGACCCGCTGGTCCAGGACACGGGTGAGCACCATTTTGTAATACATGTCCAGCAAGTCTTCGGGGTTGAGGCCCAGGGAGCGGTGCTTGCCGGGGGCAATTGATGCGGTGCTCGGGGTGTCGCCCATACCGCCTCCTTATGGGTAAAAATGGGACACCCGTGTTGGGCACACCCATTCTAACAGAAACCCCCTGCGTGCGCCAAGAGAACCCCCACCCCTTTCGCCTATAATGAAAGGTTAGATTGCTCATCAGAAGGGACTGGCATGGGGTTCCCGATAACCGACCTTCACTGCCACCTCCTCCCCGCCCTGGACGATGGGCCGGAGACCACTGAGGAGGCCCTGGCCATGGCCCGCCGTCTGGCGGAGGAGGGTGTGGCGACGGTCCTGGCCACACCTCACGCCGATGCTGTGGAGGCCAACGGTGGGCGGGAGGCCTTGTGCCAAAGGGTGGCCTCCTTCCAGGATGCGGTGCGCAGGGAGGGCATCCCCCTCACCGTGGCGATGGGGGCGGAGCAGCGCCTCCTCCCCCCACTGGTGGAGGGGGTGGAGCGGGGGAAGGCCATCACCCTCAACGGCTCCCGCTACCTGCTGGCGGAACTGGACTTCGTCCACCTCCCCCCTTTTACCGAGCAGGTGGTCTTCGCCCTGCGTTTGCGAGGGCTGGTGCCGGTTCTGGCGCATCCGGAGCGCCAGGCGGTGCTCCAGCGTCAGCCCCAGCGGGTTCGGCGTCTGGCGGAGATGGGTGTCCTCTTTCAAATCACGGGGGCCAGCCTCCTGGGGGTTTTCGGTAAACATGCCCAGCGCACTGCCCAGGTCCTTCTGCGGGAGGGACTGGTTCACGCGGTTGCTACCGACGCCCACCACGCCGATGGCCCCCGTGCCCCTACCCTGGCCCCGGTGGTGGAGGTGCTCACCCGTTTGGTGGGGGAGGCCCAGGCTCACCTCCTCTTGGCCGAGAACCCCTCTGCTATCCTGCACAATGGCGAGGTGGAGAGCCTCCCCACGCCCCCCCATCGGCGCTCCCTGGTCTCCCTGTGGCGGTGGAGGTAAGGTGGTTCGCTATGAGGAGAGGGGTGCAAAGCAGGATGGGAGCGCAAGGTGTTTCCGGCCGACGCCTGGGTTGGCTGTTAGGGCTGGCTATTCTGGTGGCGGGGTTGGGGGCGTGCGGGAGGCCGGGTGCATCCCCGCCATCCGCCCTTACCCTGCCCCCTACCCAGGCGGTTCGTCTGGAGGCCTCGGCCAGTGTGGAGGTGCGCCCGCAGGCGGTTCTGGGATACGGCACCGTGGAGCCGGTGCCTCGCCAGGTGCTCTCGGCCCCCGGCGAGATATTCCCTCTCACCGCCCTGGCCTATGATAGCCAGGGCAACCCTATCCCCGACGCCACCTTCCGCTGGCGCATGCTGGACGAATCCGCTGGGAGCATCAGCCCGGGGGGCATCTTCCAGGCCAGCACACGCCTGGGCACCTATCCCAGCGCCATCTTGGTGGAGGCCCGTTCCCCTCGCCTGGGGTTGGCAGGCTTTGCCCGTGCCCAGGTGAGCGTTACCATCGTCCCCGCCGGGCGCACCCGCACGCCGGTGAAGGTGCAAGTGGTGCCTCGGCAGATAGAGGTCCGCCCCGGCCAGAGCCTTTTCCTCACCGCCTACCCTGTGGACGAAGCGGGCATCCCCGTTCCCGGGGTGCCTGTAGAGTGGCTTCTACTGGACCCCCGTGCCGGCTCTCTGACCCCTGCGGGGAAGTTCACCGCGGGGGCGACCCCAGGCCTCTATCCCGAGGCTCTGCAGGCACGGGCCCGGGGAACCCTTGTGAGCGAGCCGATAATGGTGCGCATCCTGGACCCGGCCACGACCCCCCGGCGGGTTACCAGCCTGGTGTTGCCTGCCGTTGCTACCGTGCTCCCCGGGGAGGAGGTGGCGCTCCGTGCCTTGGTGCTGGACGAAACAGGTCGGGAGGTGCCCATCCTATCGGTGCGGTGGGAGGCCCTAACCCCGGAGGTGGGCCAGGTGCGACCTGATGGACGCCTCCACGCCGGCCAGCAGGTGGGGAACTACCCGGAGGCGGTGCGGGCGGTCATCCGCTACCGCCTGGAGGGCCGGGAGGAGGTTACCACTGCCACAGCCAGCGTGGTGGTCCTCGCCCTGCCCCGACCCCAACCCCCGGGCACCACCCCCCTGGCACGGGTGGTCATCGTCCCTCAGCGAGTGGAACTTTATCCCGGAGAGTCCCTCTCCCTGACGGTGCTGAACCTGGACGGCAACGGTTTTCCCCTTCGGGATGTGCCTGTGGAGTGGCGCCTGGAGGTGGCCCAGGCGGGGAGCATCACGCCCTACGGCAAAGTTACTGCCGGTTTCACCCCCGGTATCTATGCCGACGCTATCCGGGCGGTGGTGCGGGTGCCTTCCCCGCAGGGAGAGCAGGTGGTAGAGGGCAAAGCGTCCCTCGTCGTCCGAGGCCCCCTGGAGCGTTTGACGGTTATCCCGCAGGTGGTGCAGGTGGTGCCGGGCCAGAAGGTGCAGTTCCTGGCCGAGGGTTACGACGCCTTTGGCACCTTCCTCCCGGGTCTGCGTTTGCGCTGGCGTATGGACGACCCCCGGGCCGGCTCCATCACCGAGGGGGGGGTGTTCACCGCTGGCTCCACGCCCGGCGTTTACCCCGATGCGGTGCGGGTGGAGGCGCTTCAGCGCTACCCCATCCGCGAGGCCAGCGCCAGCACCACCACCCCCAGCACTAGGCAGTAAGCGCCGAAGGCCCACAGGCGCCCCCTCGCCAGCCAGCGCAGGAGCCAGCCGATGGCCAGCCAGCCCGACACCCCCGCCACCACCGATGCTATCAGCACCTGACCCCACGGCACCGCCGGCGTGGTCGCCCCCATGGCCTCCCGGCCCAACTCCAGGGCGGTGGCCCCCAGCACTGTAGGGAGCGCCAGGAAGAAGGAGAAGCGGACTGCCTGGTGGGGGGCTAGCCCTACCCACAGGGCGGTGGCGATGGTCATCCCACTGCGAGAGACGCCGGGAAAGAGGGCGAGGCCTTGGGCCAGCCCCACCAGCACTGCGCCACGCCAGGTCGGCCTCTCTCCATTGCCCGCCTTCTGCAGACGCCGTTGGCTGGCCAGGAGCACCAGGCCTGTGAACAGCCACCCTGCCCCTGTCAGCCAAAGGGACTGGAACCCCGCCTCCACACGGGGGCGCAGGAGGAGGCCAATTCCCCCCGTAACCGCCAGGGCAATGCCCACCTGCACCCACAAGGCCCTCTCCTGCCACAGGGAACGCATCAGACTGCCCCGGTAGTAGGCCACAATAGCACCCAGGGTCGCCAGATGCACCGCCGATTCCAGCGCCAGGCCCGGGGGGTGGTAGTTGAGAAGGAACTGCCCCAACACCAGGTGCCCCGAACTGGAGACGGGCAGGAACTCGGTGAGGCCCTGCACCAGGCCCAGCGCCAGGGCAGCCACTAGTCCGTCCATGCCTCCTCCCAGTATCTCAGGAAAACGCCGAGGGCACAAGGAACATCCACCTGGCCCTGCGTTATCATAAGGGCAAAGGCGAGAGGGAAAGGGTATGGCTTCGCCGGCCTCCCATGTCCTGGACCTCATTGGCAACACGCCTATGCTCCCCCTGCGCCGTCTCCCCGGCCCCGGCTCCGCCGAGGTATGGGTGAAACTGGAGAGCAGTAACCCCGGCGGGAGCGTCAAAGACCGTCTGGTGCGGGCTATCCTGGAGGAGGGGGAACGGCGGGGCGCTCTGCGCCCCGGCGCCACCGTAATAGAGGCCAGCGCTGGCAACACTGCCATCTCCCTGGCCCTGGTGGGGGCGGTGAAGGGGTATCGGGTGGTGGTGGTGATGCCCGAAACCGCCCCCCTGGAGCGACGGCGTCTGTTGGCCCGTTTCGGGGCCGAAATCCGCCTGACCAGCGGGGGCGAAGGGATGGCCAGCGCCCAAAAGGTCGCCGCGGAGTTGGCGGAACGGCACGGCTACTTCCTCCTGCGCCAGTTTGAGAACCCCGCCGGGGTGCTGGCCCATCGGGAGGGCACCGGCCCGGAAATTCTGCAGGCCACCGGGGGGCGGGTAGACGCCTTTGTTGCGGGTGTGGGGACGGGGGCGACCCTGACGGGCGTGGGGCAGTGCCTGCGGGCCCACAACCCCGGCGTGCGCATCGTGGCGGTGGAGCCAGCCCGCTCCCCCCTCCTCTCCAAAGGGCGCACCGGCGACCACGGCATCCCCGGCCTCGGCCCCGACTTCATCCCCCCCATCCTGGACCGGAGCCTTATTGACGAAGTCATCGGTGTAACCGACGAGGAGGCTATCCGCACCATGGGCCGTCTCGCCCGTGAAGAGGGGCTACTGGTGGGCATCTCCTCGGGGGCCAATGTCTTCGGCGCTCTCCGGGTTGCCCAGGCCCTGGGCCCGGGCAAGCGGGTGGTTACCATCTTGCCCGATACGGGCGACCGTTATCTGGCCTTCCCTCTGTAAGGTGTGGCCTCCTCTCCCCGCAGAACCCCCATAACCCCGTGGCAGTGGGAGACGGTGGCTACCAGGGCACGGAAGTATCCCCGCCGGCGGAAGCCCTCGGCCAGGGTGTCTCGTGCCTGGGGGAAAAGCGCTGCCGGGACGCTGGCGATGCCATAGGCCAGATGGCGCACAGGGAAGAGGACGCAGTGGGTTATCTCCCCGTGGGCGCGGGCAAAAGCCTCCAGGGTGGGGGCCAGGCTCCAGTCCCGTGGGCCTCGGGTATGGGGACAGAGGGCCGGTTCAATACAGGTAACAGGGCACAGCCAGGTGGCGTAGGAGATGTAGGTCTGGCCGTTGGGGTGGTGGTGCACAAAGGGCAGAGGTGGGGAGAGGCGGGTTGGCTCGGGCGTGATGGTCGCTACAGGCCCCAGGGCCTCCTGCACCGCCCAGGCCAGCCACTGGAACGCCAAGTGGGGTGTAAAGGGGGCGGGGACGAGGTGGGCGTCGGGCGGAGGCATCCACAGCCAGGGGCGCAGGAAAGCCTCCCACTCCTGGCAGATGAAGGCGAAATAGGGGTCGCCCCCCAACTTCTGCACCGCCCGGCACCCCGCATTGCGGTCCACCACGACGACCCGTGCCTGCAGGCGCCCCGCCCGGCACGCCTTCAGCAACTGCCCGGCGTGGTAGGTGCCGTAGCACCCCCCTCCGATGACCACGATGTCCACTGCGCTCCTTGCTAGACCAGGACACCCTCTTCCAGCCCGGCCACCTTCCAACCCGCCGCCGTGTGTGCCCACACCGCCACCTCCCATGGTAGGCCCTCTTGCGGGCAAAGGGCGACGCCGTCATACCCCTTCCGCTCCACCGCCGTCCGTATGCCCAGGGCCGGGTTGGGCAGGGTAACCGGTGCGTCGGAGCCGAAGGCCAGGGGCACCCCTGCCCGCCACAGGGAACCAAAGGGGTAAAGGAACGGGAGGTGTTCCGGGGATATGGTAGCCCGGTAGCGCGGCCCCGAGTAGTAAAGGAAGAGGGGGTTGGTAACGACCCACGCCCCCAAGGCCCTGAGGGCCTCCACCAGGCGAGGGGGGCACTCGGAGGCGTGCTCTATACGGTGGGGCTGGGGGCCAGGGGGAGGCCCTGCCCGGTGGAGGGCCTCCACCGCTAGGGCAACCGCCTCCTTCTCCACCGCATGGATGGCCACCGCCCAGCCCCGCCCTTTCGCCTCCGCCACCTGCTCTACCACCTCGGCGACACCGGGGAGACGCCCCTGGGTGGAAGGGGATAGCAGAATCTTGGCCTGACCGATGGTAAGGTTCCCCGCCGGGCCGGGGCGCAGGCCCGCCCGGGCGAAGGTCTCCAGGTGCGTTATCCCCGGCAGGAAGACGATGCCTACCGTCAGCAGGCCCTGCCTCCTGGCCCAGGAAAGGAGGTGGAAGCGTTCTAGGTCGTTGGTAGGGGTGGCGTCGTGCACCAGGGCGATGCCCTGGGTGGTGAGGAGGGCGTTGGCACGGCGGAGACCCTCCACCAGGGCGTCGTGAGGCAGGGTGGGGAGACGCTGGTCCAGCCACTCCTCCAGCCCCAGCAGGAGGCCTGTAGGCTCCCCCTCGGTATCCCGCTCCACCAGCCCCAGGGGGGGGTCGTCGGCATAGCGGGAGAGGCCGACCAGGCGCAGGGCCAGGGTGTTGAGCACCGAGGCGTGGCCGGAGCGATGCACCAGACGCACCGGGTGGTGGGGGGCAACGGCGTCCAGGTCGTGGCGGGTGGGATGGCGTCCCAGGACGAAGTCGTCGTAGCCCCAGCCCCGTATCCACTGGCCGGGGGGAGAAAGCCTGGCGTGCTGGCGCAGGCGCTCCTGTAAGGTGGGGATGCTCACGACCGCCGGGGGAGCCACCTCTACCCCCACCAGGCGGGAGGCCAGGGCCAGCAGGTGCAGGTGGGCATCCACATAGGTGGGGGAAGGCGCCCCCTCCGTTAGTGGGTGGGGATGGGGCCGATCGGGCACGGCGTCCATAGAGAGTGCCCCCTGTGATATCATAGTCCCAAAGATGACCACAACAACAGGACAGCGCCTGCCCGAGTGGTTCAAGGTGCGGTTCCCGGGGGGGCCGAACTTCCTGGAGGTGCGGGCCCTTTTGCGGGGGAGCGCCCTCCATACGGTCTGCGAGGAGGCCCACTGCCCCAACATCGGCGAATGCTGGGAACGACGCACCGCCACCTTTATGATCTTGGGCGACCTGTGCACCCGCCGGTGCCACTACTGCGCCGTCAAGACAGGCCGTCCCCAGGGCGTGGACCGAGACGAGCCCTATCGCCTGGCATCCGTCGTCCAGCGCCTGGGCCTGCGCTACTGCGTTATCACCTCGGTGAACCGGGATGACCTGCCCGATGGCGGGGCAGGCGTCTTTGCCGAGTGCATCCGCCAGGTGCGCTTGGCGGTGCCGGGATGCAAGGTGGAGGTGCTGATACCCGACTTCAACGGCAACTGGGACGCCCTGCAGGTGGTGCTGGACGCCCGCCCGGACGTGCTGAACCATAACATAGAAACCGTTCGGCGCATCTTCCGGCGGGTGCGCCCCAAGGGGGACTACGACCGCAGTCTGCGTCTGCTGGAGGAGGCCAAGCGCCGCTGGCCTCACTGCGTTACCAAATCAGGGCTGATGGTGGGGTTGGGGGAGACCGGGGAGGAGGTGCTGGAGACCATGCGGGACCTGCGCAGTGTGAACTGCGACCTCCTCACCGTCGGCCAATACCTGCGCCCCTCGCCCATCCACTACCCCGTCGCCCGTTTCTACCACCCCGGGGAGTTCGCCCAGATACAGGAGGAGGGGTTGCGCATGGGCTTCCGGCATGTGGCGGCGGGGCCGTTGGTGCGTTCCTCCTACCACGCCGACCTCCAGGCCCACGCAGCCGGTGTGGCGGGCCTTACCCCCGTCGGGTAACTACCCCCCATAGCCCTAAGGCTGCGGCCACCACCCCCACCCCGATAAGCACAATGCCGATGAGTTTCAGGAGCATCTCCACCAGACGGGCGGTAAAGCCCGACGCCAGCAGAAGCCCCACCAGCACCATCAAGACACCCAGCAGGAAAAGCCACCCGCCACGCACCGGGCCTCCTTTGGTCGGCTGTCTGCCTACAGAGGTATCATGTCCTATCCTCCCCAATTCTCGCCGGTCTTGCAAGGAGGGCTTCTGGAGGGCACAGAGAAACTCTCGGCGCAGTTGTATTTACAGATGCAGAGGTGCCCCCGGTTCCCACGCTAGTGCCGGTTGCAGGGGCCGGTGCACAGGCCGAAAGTCCCTTGACAGGTCGGTGGGCGTGTGTTACGGTAAAGACGGCCTAGGGTAGAGAACCCTTTCGGAGGCGGTAGGCGGGCCAGCCGTCTACAGCCGACACGCTGAGGGGACACCCTGAGGCCGAGGCACCTGGGGACACGGCCCAGAAGGTCTGGTTCCAAAGACCTGGGCCCGACGGCTCGGGGTGCTGGGGACGCGCCGGCAAAGGGAGAGAACCAGGCGCAGGTAAGCACGGCGGACCTTCGGGCACGCCCCCTCTAACCTGCGGGGCCAAGAACCCCGCAGGTCTTTTCTCCCCTCCCCTTGGCTTCTGCTGTATCCTCTCCGGTTGCCCCCTCATTTGGGGCGGGAAGGGACCAGAAAGCGCGTGGCCCAATCCTGCACCACCCGCTCGTCCCGAGGGAAGGCCAGTGCAGGCAAGGCGTGCGGCGGGAAGAAGCCCAGGGCATCCACCTCGGCGCCGGGGGCAAGCGTCCCCCCGACCTCTTGGGCCAGGTAGACCGCCAGCACTACAGGGTTCCCCGCCTCGGAATACAGCCCCAAGAGCGGGCCCACCTCTATCCGCAGGCCCGTCTCCTCCAGCACCTCTCGGCGTGCCGCCTCCTCTACTGGCTCTCCCCTGTCCACATACCCGCCCGGCAGAGCCCACAGCCCAGCCCCCGGTTCCATTTTCCTCCGCACGAAGAGGAGAGCGCCCCCCCGCTCCACCAGGGCCACCGCTACCAGTTTGGGGTCCTGCCAGGCCACCGCCCCGCAGGAGGGACACGCCATGCGCTCCCGGCCGTCCACCACTTTCGGCTGGAGGCGTCCTCCACACTGCTGACAGTGAACCGGCGTCGGTGTGGTCATGGCGGGCTATTCCTCTTCTTCCTCCTCCACGGGGGCGGTGGGCAGGTGCACCTGGGGCAAGAGGGGAGTGGGGCGCTCTTTGGACGGGCGCCGTTGCGGGAGGCTGACCAGGCGCTGGCGCAACTCCGCGAGGGTATTGGCCCTGAAGGCGGACGCCGACGCCAGGAGCACGCTAATGCCCATGTCCCGGAAAGCCTCCAGTTCCCAGGATGAGGGGGGGCGTTCCACCTGCACCAGCACGGGTCGGGGCACTCTCCCCCGCCACACCGCCAACTCCAGGGCGGTGCCGAGGGTGAGGGGGGGCTTCACCGGCTCGGCCAGGAGCACCCCATCCACCGGGAGAGGCTCCAGGGCGTTGGCCACCTCCTCCGGCACATCCCGAGGCAGCCGCACCACCCTTCCCAGGCCCTCATGGTTCAGGGCCTCCAGGGGTGCACCCGTGTCCACCACCAGGAAATCAGCCTCCCGTTGAAGGGCCTTCTCGGCCAGGGAGGCAGACCAGGGCGCTACCACCACACCCCAAGGGGTCGCCTGGGCGGTTTCGGCCAGGGCCTCTAGGTCTCGGGGGGAGGAAGGGGTAAACAGGAAGGCGTCGGGGTTGGCGCTCTGGACAGCGGTTACCTCTTCCGGGCGAGAGGCGATAATCGCCAACAGGATGGGGGGGACCCGCTCCTCACGGCGGGGGGCGAAGCCCAGAGGGGTGGGGGTGCCCTTTCCTGCCTGCTCTATCTTCTTGAACAGTTTGCTCATCTTTCTGCCCCCCAGGAGGAAACAAGAGAGCCACCGGTCGGATTCGAACCGACGACCCGCGGTTTACGAAACCGCTGCTCTGCCTCTGAGCTACGGTGGCCCACGAAAGGACGGTGTGCCCCCTGCTCACCCATCTTATCATCCTGGCGAGGCTAGGGGAAGGCGCTTTTGGTCGTCTGGGGGCGTGCCCGCTCCCACGCCTCCCACAGTCCCGGCAACGTGGGCAGGGTGCGCATGGCCTCCGGCTCTACCCAGCGCATCTGGGTGTGTTCCCAGTCCAGGCGCACCGCCCCACGCTCTCGGACGCAGAAGGCGAAGGGATGCACCAGCCACTCCCGGCCCTCTTCGTCCCGCACCAGGAAGGGCTGGCCCTGCCCGCACAGCGCCAACCCTTCCGCCGGGATGCCCGTCTCCTCCCAAATCTCCTGGTAGGCCTGGGCCAGGGGGTCTACTCCCGGTGGGATGGAGCCACTGACCCCCGCCCATCGTCCGGGGAAGGTGCGCACCTGCTGGCTCCTTTGCAACAGCAGTATCTTCCCTTCGTGCATCAAGAAGGCGGTAACCACCGGCCGAGGAGGCATGCACTCACCCCTTGCCCAGGAACTCCAGGAGCAGGCGGGCGAAGGCGTCCGGCTCCTCATAGTGGGGCCAGTGGCCGCTGCGGGGGAAAACCGCCACCCGAACATGGGGGGCTATCTCCCTTGCCCGCAGGGCCTGCCCAACGGGGAAGATGGCGTCCTGGCCTCCCCACACCACCAAGATGGGGCAGGCAACCTCCCGCAGGCGGTGCAGAAGGAGCACGTGCCTCTTTATCCCCCCCAGCCCGATGCCGTAGCGCAGGGCCTCCAGCACCGTGGCCTTCGCCCCGGGCCGAGAGCGCACACGGGTCAACTCCGTTACCAGGGCAGGAGTGATGAGGCGGGGGTCGGCGAAGACGAGACGGCGCAGGAGGCGTTGGGTGCCCCGCTCCGAGGGGGCCTCCAGCATCTCGCCGATGACGGGGAGGGTGGCCAGGCGCAGGGAGAGGGCTACCTCCCTCCCCAGGCCGGCCGAATCTACGAGGACCAGGTGGGAGACCCGTCGGGGACGCTCCAGGGTGAAGTGGAGGGCGATAAGGCCCCCCAGAGAGTTGCCTACCACCACAACCCGCTCTATCCCCAGCGCCTCCAGCAGGCCCTCCATCCAAGGGGTGGCGTTATCCAGGGAGTAGGGGCGAAGGGGGTCGGAATCCCCGTGCCCCGGCAGGTCAGGGGCAAAGACACGCAGGTGGGGGGCCAGGCGGGGCAGAAGGGGTTCCCACGCCACCCACGACGCCCCCAGCCCGTGCAGGAGGAGCACCGGTGTCCCGGCGCCCACGGCGACCAGGTGGACCCGCCGTCCCAGCACCGTTACCCAACGATGCATATCGGGCGACACCACGGCCGACGGCGCTCCGGACACAACCAGACAGGCCCTCCGCTGTCCAGTATACCCCCGCTGGACGCTGGCGGGCCGAAGGGGGTATCCTTCTACCCAGTGCAGGGAGGAGCGCCGTGCAGACACGCCCTACCCCTTCCGCTATCGCCCAGAAGGTGCGCCATGCGATGGAGCAAGGCTCCTGGATACGGCGGATGTTTGAGGAGGGGGCACGCCTGAAAGCCCTTCACGGCCCCGACAAGGTCTTTGACCTCTCCCTGGGTAACCCCATCCTGGAGCCGCCGGAGGCCTTTCAGCGCCTTTTTCGGGAGGTAGCCCAGTCCCCGCCTCCTGGCCTCCATCGCTACATGCCCAACGCCGGCCTTCCTGAAACCCGCTCCGCCGTGGCCGACTACCTGCGCCGGAAGACGGGTCTCCCCTTCACTGCCGGCGATGTAGTAATGACCTGCGGGGCGGGCGGAGCGGTGAATGTCGCCCTCAAGGCCCTGCTGGACCCGGGGGATGAGGTGCTCCTGCTGGCCCCCTTCTTCCCCGAATACCCCTTCTATGTGGACAACCACGGGGGTGTGGTGCGTATCGTCCCCACCGATGCGTCTTTCCAGCCCGACCCGGAGCAAATAGAGGGCGCCCTGACGCCTCGCACTCGTGTCCTTATCCTCAACTCCCCCAATAACCCCACAGGGGTGGTCTACACCGCCCACGCCCTCCGGCAGGTGGCGGGGGTGCTCCACCGGGGAGAGGCCCGCTTCGGGCGCCCCATCTACCTGCTCAGCGATGAACCATACAGCAAGTTGGTCTACGACGGGGTGCAGGTTCCCGATGTCTTCGCCTTTTACCCCCGCACTATCGTTGCGACCTCCTTCTCCAAGGACCTTTCCCTGGCGGGGGAACGCATCGGGTATCTGGCGGTGCACCCCCATTGCCCCGATAAAGCCGAGGTGGTGGACGCCTGCATCTTCGCCAACCGTATCCTGGGGTTTGTGAATGCCCCG
>BEHZ01000004.1 GCA_002923335.1 bacterium HR23
AGCCCGGGGGCTGGTGCAGGCGCTGTTGCTCCCGGCGCATGGCCTCCAGTTCCTGCGGGGTGCAGAAGCACTCGTATGCCCAACCCCGCTCCAAAAGGGTCTGGGCGGCCTGGTGGTAAAGGGGAAGGCGTTGGGACTGGAAGTAGGGGGCGTGAGGGCCAACACTGCCCCGTCCGTCGGGTGTGGGGCCTTCGTCCCAATCCAGCCCCAACCACTGCAGTCCCTCCAAGATGGCCTCCAGGGCACCGGGGACGAGGCGCTCTCGGTCCGTGTCTTCAATGCGCACGATGAAGGTGCCACCGTGGTGGCGGGCGAAAAGCCAGTTGAAGAGGGCGGTGCGGATGTTGCCCACATGGGGCTCGCCTGTGGGGCTGGGGGCGTAGCGGACACGGACCGACACGACGCCTTGCTCCTAGCCGTCCAGTTTCCGCTCCGCGTCCACCAGTTGCAGACGCCAGCCGTCGGGGTCTCGGAAGTTCACAATGGTGCGGCCGGTGGCCTCCACAAAGGTGGGGAGCGCTTCAAAGGCGATGCCCTTCTCCCGCAGTTCCCGATAGGCCTCCCGGGCGTTGGCCACCTTGAAGGCGATGTGGTTGACGCCGATATTCTCTTCCCCGCTGACTTTGTGGATTTCAAATACGGGCTGGTTGGGGCCGGGCAGTTGTAGTTCGGCAGAGCCGCCGTGGTGGGCGGTTCGGCGCAGGAGGCGGAAGCCCAGTTTCTGGAAGAACTCCACGAACTCATCCACATCCCGCACGATTAACTCGATGTGGTCAACGGCGAGCACAGGCACAGCGACCTCCTTGTTCTGGCGAAGGTATGGGCGTCCCCTCTGTTCCTACTTATGGCCGATAGATAATCACACGGCGATGGGGTTCCCGCCCGGTGCTGGCGGAGGCCAGGTTATAGCGTTCGGCCAGTTGGTGCTGGAGGCGTCGGATGAAGGCAGGCTGGGCATCAAGTTCCACCGAGGGCTCCCCTGCCAGCACTCGCTCAATGGCCTCCTCGGCTTCCTGCAGGCCCTGGGCTACTCGGTCGTTCCCCTCCGGCAGGCGTGGCCCCAGGATGGTGCGGGCGAACTGGGCGATTTGGGCGGGGGTGTTCTTCCGCAGGACATAGACAGGCTTGTTCAGTTCCTCGGCCAGGCGCAGGGGGTCGGCTTTTCGGCGGTAATGGGCCTTGGTGGTGAGCACCACATCCGCCTCCTGGACCCGGTCGGTAACTTCCAGGGGGAGGCCGAGGCTATGCACCACTTGCAGGAGTTTATCCCGCCCCAGGCCGTAAAGGTAGACCCGGGGAGGTTTGGGTGCCGGGGCTGGTGCCGAGGGCTCGGCTTCGCTGGGGGGAGGGGTAAGCCAGGGTGCGGGCGGTGGGGTCTCCCGCTCCCGCCGGCGTTCCCTTCGGCCCCTGGGGGAGGGGAAGAACTCCCGCAGGGCGGGGGACGCCCCAAGGGTGATGGGTTCCCCCTGTCCTCGATGCACCACCCCGTGTTCGTCTACCCAGCGCACTTCGGGGGTAACGCTGTAGCCCAGAAGGAGGGCGTCTACGGTGGCGGCCACATCGGGGTGCACGGCGACCCGCTCCCGGGAGTGGATCTCCACCACAATGTCAAAGGTAGGGGGCGCCTTGCGTTCCAGGATGGTCTTCTGAGTGCCCCGCCGGCGAGCCTCTTCGTCGGAGAGGGTGACGGTCTGCACACCCCCCACCAGGTCGCTCAGAGTGGGGTTGAGGATGAGGTTATCCAGGGTGTTACCGTGGGCGGTGGCGATCAGTTGGACACCCCGCTCGGCGATGGTGCGGGCGGCGGCCGCCTCCAGTTCTGTGCCCATCTCGTCAATGATGATGACCTCGGGCATGTGGTTCTCCACCGCCTCAATCATGACGGCGTGCTGGAGGGTAGGGGTCTTCACCTGCATACGCCGTGCCCGCCCAATGGCCGGGTGGGGAATATCTCCATCCCCGGCGATTTCATTGGAGGTGTCTACCACCACGACCCGCTTATGCAGGTCATCGGCCAGGACACGGGCCACCTCCCGAAGCATGGTGGTCTTGCCTACCCCGGGGCGCCCCAACAGGAGGACGTTGCGGCCGGTGCGCACCAGGTCTTCAATAACCCGCACGGTGCCGAAAACCGCCCGCCCCACACGGCAGGTGAGGCCCACGATTTTGCCATTGCGGTTGCGGATGCAGGAGATACGGTGGAGGGTGCGCTCTATGCCCGCCCGGTTGTCGTCCCCGAACTGGCCGATACGGCTGACCACATACTGGATATCCTCTTCCGTTACCTCTCGGCTGTCCAGGTCCACATCCCGGTTGGGGAAGCGGGCCTGAGGGGGGCGTCCCCGGTCCAGGATGACTTCAATGAGGTCGTGGAGGTCAGGTTGGGCGCGCAGGGCATCCTGCACCCGTGGGGGCAAGGTAACCAGGAGGGCATCCAGGTCGTCCACAATGACCTTCTGGAAGTCGGGGCGCTTGGTGGGCGTGCTCATGGGCGTCCCCAGTGTGGCAAGTCCCTCTCCATTACTCCTTCCTATGGGTTGAGGCCATGTCCAGGAACCACTGGTGGAGGCGCAGGTCATCGGTCAACTCGGGGTGGAAGGCGGTGGCCAGGATGGCCCCCTGGCGTGCCGCCACGGGGGTGCCGTCGGGCAGGCGGGCCAGGATGTGGACCCCCGGCCCGGCCGAGAGGAGGACGGGCGCACGGATGAAGACGGCGTGGAAAGGCCCCCCCGAGAGCCCCTCAATGTCCAGGTCGGCCTCAAAACTATCAACCTGACGGCCGAAGGCGTTGCGGGCCACCTCAATGTCCATAACCCCCAGAGGGGTAGGGCGGTCCTCCCGCAGGCGCTTGGCCAGTAGGATCATCCCGGCGCAGGTGCCCCAAGTGGGCATGCCCTCTTGGATACGCCGGACGAGGGGGACGCGCATGCCGGTGGCGTCCAGTAGGCGGGCCATGGTGGTGCTCTCTCCACCGGGAAGGATAAGCGCGTCTATCCCCTCCAGATCCGAGGGGAGGCGCACCTCCACCACGGGAACACCCAGGGCCTCCAGGGCCTGGCGGTGCTCCAGGAAGTCCCCTTGCAGGGCGAGCACGCCCACCCGCACCCGTGGGGACAGTTTGGCCTTCCCCTGCGTCCGAAGGGCGAGTTGCCAGGGGATAGGTGTGGGGACCTTAGGGAGCATCCCCTACCAGCCGCGCACCGCCAACAGTTGCTCAGGTTTGAGAGTGCGCACATCAATACCGGGCATCGGCTCGCCCAGGCCGCGGGAGACTTGGGCAATGATTTCCGGGTTCTTGTAGTGGGTAACCGCCTGCACGATGGCCTTGGCCCGGCGGGGCGGGTCGCTGGATTTGAAGATACCGGAGCCGACGAAGACACCGTCGCACCCCAGCCACATCATAAGGGCAGCGTCGGCGGGGGTGGCGATGCCTCCGGCGGCGAAGTTGACCACGGGGAGCCGACCGAGGCGCTTCACCTCCATGAGCAGTTCCAGGGGAGCGCCCATCTGCTTGGCCTCGCCCACCAGTTCCTCATCGGGCATGTTCTGGACTTTGCGGATCTGGGCCTGGATGGCCCGCATGTGGCGGACCGCCTCCACCACATTGCCAGTGCCGGCCTCGCCCTTGGTGCGGATCATGGCTGCCCCTTCGGCGATACGGCGCAGGGCCTCCGCCAGGTCCCGGGCCCCACACACGAAGGGGACTTTGAAGTCGTGCTTCCAGATGTGGTTCTGTTCGTCGGCAGGGGTGAGGACCTCCGATTCGTCAATATAGTCCACGCCCAGGGCCTCCAGCACCTGGGCCTCCACAAAGTGGCCGATACGACACTTGGCCATCACCGGGATGGTTACTGCCTCCATAATCTGGAGGATACGCTCCGGGTCGGCCATGCGGGCGACGCCCCCCGCCGCACGGATATCGGCGGGGACACGCTCTAGGGCCATAACCGCTACCGCCCCTGCCTCTTCCGCGATTTTGGCCTGCTCGGGGGTTACCACGTCCATAATGACGCCCCCCTTGAGCATCTGGGCCAGGCCCACCTTTACTGCCCACGTGCCCTTCTGCATGTCTGCCTCCTCCTAGGAAACACCCCTCTATGAGGATTATATGCCCTGGGGCAGGTAAGGGCAATAGCGCCGAGGCTTCTCTCCCGGTCGGCAAACCTGTAAGGGCCTCCCCTCCGCTCCCGTGCACCCTTTGGGGCGGGAGCCGCCTCCCTTGTCGCTGAGGCAAGGCCTGCGTATAATGGCTACGCTTACCCCGGTGAGGAGGGCCTTGTGCGCCAGGCGCTGGAAGGTGTCCGTGTCCTTGACCTGACCCACTACATCGCCGGACCCTTTGGCACCCGTCTCCTGGCCGACCTGGGGGCCGATGTGTTGAAGGTGGAACGCCCGCCCGCCGGCGACCCGGCACGCCGTCTTGGCCCCTTCTTCCAGGACACCCCCCATCCCGAGCGCTCCCTCCTCTTCTTCTTCCTGAACCTTAACAAGCGCTCTATTACCCTGAACCTGAAAAGCGCCACGGGGCGCTCTCTGGTGCGCCCCTTGGTGGAGTGGGCCGATATGGTGGTGGAGAACTTCTCCCCCGGCACCCTGGCCCGCCTGGGCCTGGACTACGAGACCCTGGCCTCCTGGAACCCCCGTCTGGTGCTGATCTCCCTCTCCAACTTCGGGCAGTGGGGGCCATATCGGGACTATCAGTTGGACGACCTCATCGCCTACGGCATGGGCGGGCCGATGCTGATGACGGGTGTGGCGGACCGGGAGCCGTCTACCATTGCCCTTTATCTCCCCCTTTACCACGCCGGGGCGCTGGCCGCTCTGGCGGGCCTGGTGGGGCTGACCCAGGCGGAACTCACGGGGCGGGGCGACTGGCTAGATGTGTCTATCTTTGAGTCTCAGGTGGGGAGCCAGGACTGGCGCACGGTGGCGCTGGTGGGCTACCAGTATACGGGGGAGACCTTCACCCGGCGGGCGCCGGCCACCACCATTGCCAGTGGGATCAAGCCCTGCAAAGATGGCTACATTGGCTTTGCGGGCTTCGGCCCTCGCTTCCTGCGGGTTGTGGAGATGCTGGGGCGCCCCGATTTGCTGAAGGACCCCCGCTGGGCCACCGTGGAGGCACGGGCCAACCCGGAGCACGCCGACGCCTTTGATACCGAGGTCTTCCTCCCGTGGCTGATGCAAAGGACGATGCGGGAGATTTGGGAGGTGGCCCAGGCCAACGGTGTTATCTCGGGGCCTGTGTTCACCGTGAAGGAGGTGGTGGAGGACCCGGTCTTCAGGGCACGGGGCGTCTGGGCGGAGATAGAACACCCCGAGACGGGGAAGGTAGCCTTGCCGGGGAGGCCCTTTCTGATGGGGGCGACTCCCTGGGCACTGCGACGCCCCGCTCCCTTGCTGGGTCAGCATAACGAGGAGGTCTTCTGCGGGATGCTGGGTCTCAGCAAGCAGGACCTGGTGCGCCTGCGCCAGATGGGGGTGGTGTAACCTGTGGTGAAGAGGCAAGGGCACCTGGTGCGCATCGCGGTTTTCGCGAGCGAGCCTCTGGCACGGCTGGCTGCGACCCGTCTGGAGGAGGCGGGGATTCCCTGTCTGGTGCGCTCTGAGGGGGTGGGGCCAGGGGCGTGGGGCACTGCAGCCAACCTGCCCTATAGCATCTCTGTGGCAGAAGGCGAGGAGTGGCGTGCCCGGGAGGTGCTGGGACTTCCCCCGGCCGAGGTGGAGGAGAGGGAGAAGGCCCTCCCTGCCCGTGCACCTTCTGTGGCCCTGCGCGTGGCCCTGCTGGCCCTGGCGGTCGCGGTCCTCCTGGCCGTCGCTTGGGGGGTTGCCCTTCGCATTTTGCGCTGGGGGTAGGGATATGGCTCGTCTGCCTCTGGAGGGCGTGCGCATAGTGGACCTCACCGTTGTCTGGGTAGGGCCCTACTGCACCATGCTCCTGGCCGACTGGGGAGCAGAGGTCATACGGGTGGAGACCCGACAGGTCTTCCAGCCCAGCACCCGGGGGTATGTGCCCTACCCGAGCAAGGAACTGATGCGGAGCCAGCGCACCTGGAGCCTGGCCCTCCCCAACTGGGAGCCGGGCCGACGCCCCTGGAACCGAACGCCCCTCTTCAACTCCCACGGACGCAACAAACTCTCCTTTACCGTTGACCTGCGCCGTCCCGAAGGCCAGGAGGTCTTCCATCGCCTGGTGGCTATCTCGGACGTGCTTATTGAGAACAACGCTCCGGACACAATGGAGAAACTCGGGGTTACCTACGAAAACCTGCGGCGTTACAACCCCACTCTTATTGTCGTGCGCATGCCGGCGTATGGACTTTCTGGCCCCTACGCCACTTACCGCGCCTTTGGCTCCCAACTGGAATCGGTAGTGGGGCACACCTCACTGCGGGGTTATCCCGACACCGACCCCTCTCTGAGGGGGGATGTGTTCACTGCCGATGCGGTGGGGGGTATCCTTGCTGCCTTAGCCACCCTGTCCGCCCTGCGCCACCGACGGCGCACGGGCCAGGGTCAACAGATTGAGTTCCCCCAGGCGGAGGCCTTCCTCCCCTTCCTTACCCCCGCTTTTCTGGACTACCTCCTGAACGGGCGTGTGCAAGGCTCGCTGGGCAACCGCCATCCCTCGGCGGTGCGGGGATGTTATCCCTGCCTGGGCACCGACCGCTGGCTGGTGGTGAGTATCTACACCGATGAGCAGTTCCAGGCCCTTTGCCGGGTGATGGGACGCCCCGACCTGAGCCACGACCCCCGTTTTGCCGACTCCCTCTCCCGCCGGAAGAACCAGGACGCCCTGGATAAGGAGATTACCCGCTGGACACGGACGCAGGAGGCGTATCAGGCCTTTCGGCGTTTGCAGGACGCCGGGGTGCCGGCGGGAGTGGTGGCCAACGAGGCGGATGTGTTCTCCGACCCCCATTTGGGGGTGCGCTGTTACTTTGAACCCCTCACCCAGGAGGATACGGGCACTCATTACTATCCAGGCCTGTTGTGGAAGGCCAGGAATACCCCCAACCGCCTGCGGCTGCCCCCGGTGCGCCTGGGGGAGCATAACCGCTGGGTCTACCAGGACCTGCTGGGCTACGACCAAGAGGAATACAAGGCCCTGGAGGCGTTGGGCCACATTGGGGAGGACTATCCCCCTGACCTGCGTTAGGAGATGCCAAGAGCCTGGAAGACCCGCAAGAACTGGGCCACGTTCCCCGGCTGATACCAGGGGATGGCCTCCAGGATGCGCCCCTCTTCGTCTATCACGAAAACCGCCCGCTGGGAGCGCCGGCCACCTTCCCCCACGACGCCGTAGGCCCGGGCCACCTGGAGGTCGGTGTCGCTGGCCAGGGGGAAGGGGCAGCCCCCCAAGGCCTCCCCGAACCGCTGTTGAGTGGGCAGAGGGTCGGCGCTAATGGCGATAACCTCTGCGCCTGCTCCCTGAAGGGTGGCATATTCATCTTTGAAAGAAGCCACCTGAGTGCTACAGGCAGGGGTCATAGCCTCGGTGAAGAAGAGGAGCACCACCTTTTTGCCCCGATAGTCCTGCAGGTGAAGGGGGCCGTGGGTGCTGGGCAGGATGAAATCGGGTGCAGGGCTACCCACCTGGGGCATTCCTTCCCTCCTCCGGATACAGGCGCAGGGCGACGGCGGCTAGGCGCCGGCCCAGGCGCTGGGCCTGGGCCAGATCCTCCGGGGTAACAGCACCCGTCGCCGTCGCCCCGTAGTAGGAGCCGGAGCGCTCCATCTCTTTGCTCCAGGGCAGGCCGACCACCAGCATACCGCAGGCCAGCATCCAGTGGAGAAGGGCCAGGAGGGTGAACTCCAGCCCGCTGTGGCGGCCCCGCCCTACTACGAAGGCGGAGCCGGGTTTGCCGGCGAGGGAGCCCTCCTCCCACAGGTCCCCCTGCTCGTCCAGCCAGGCCTTGAGGCGGGCGGGGATGCCGCTCCAGTTGGGGCACCCCAGGGCCAGGGCGTGGCAGGAGAGGAGGTCGCCGCGATTGGCCTCACTGACCTTGCGCAGAAGGGCGGTAACTCCCGGCACGCTCTGGGCGCCCTGGGCAACGGCGTGGGCCAGGCGTTCCACCTGGGCACTGCGGTCGTCGTAGAGCACCAGGACGGAAACAGGCATGGGCGTTACGGGTCGGAGCAGTCCCGCAGGGCCCCGCACCGTCGGCACATCAGTTTGCAGTGCACCACCATAAGGGGGGCACCGCACCGGTCGCAGGTAGGGGCTGGGTGAGGGGCCTGCATAGCCCCAGTATAGCCCACGGGCCCTAATACGTGTAGTCCCGCTCGGGGGTGGTGGTGGGCGTAGGCTCCATAGAAGGCGGGGGCATGCTCTGCCCTGCAGGAACTACCTCTATCTCACCCACCATGCCGTAACTCTCGTGGGGACGGCACCAGAAGCGGATGCGTCCCGGCTGTGTGAACACCAGGGTATCGGTGGTTACCGTCTGTCCACCCCTCACAGGGAGGTCTACACGGGCGTCTGGACTTTCAAAGGTGAAGGTGTGGCTTCCGGACTCCCCCACCAGGACGAAGCGCACCGCCTCTCCCACCTGGACCCGCACACGGTTGGGGGTAAAGGTGGGGAAGCGGAGGGAGAGGCGCACCTCCCGGACCTGACCTATAGGAGTAGGGGAAGGGGTGGGCTGGGCGGTGGGGGCGGGTGTCGGGGGAGAGGAGGCACCAACTGGTGCCCCCGCAGGGGAGACCACAAACCATACCCCTCGCACGCCTTGTCCCTTGGCCTCCCCTGGGGACTGGTCGGAGGCGAAGTAGTAGAGGGGCCAGCCGTTGTAAGTTACCCGGGTGGAACCCTCCGGGCGCTGGATGGTGCCCAGGAGGTTGGAGTGCACGCCTTCCCCTGCCACAGGGGGAGCCTGGGTCAGCAACGGGGGCCATGCCTGGAGACAGGTGCCAGTGCAGTTGGTTTTATTCGGCTCATCACGGGTAAACAGATACAGGGTTCTTCCCTGGGGGTCCGTCAGGATAGGTCCGAACTGCGGATGAGAGGAGACCCGGACGACCACGCCGGCTGGTGTAGGGGTGGGTGCCAGGGTTGGGGTGAAGGTGGGGGTGGGGGCAACGGTGGGCTGGGCAGCGGGAGGTCGGGGTAGAGGTGTAGGGCTGGGTGTGGGCGTGGGATATACAGCACGGCAGGCGATGGCAGAAAACAGCAGGAGCACGGACGCCAACAGGAGTGTGCGCATATCCTTCCCCCGGGATAGTGCTTTATAGAATACTACGCACGGAGTCGGGGGATGGTTTCGCCTGGTGGGGCAGGGGGTCTACCGGCGCAGGAGTTCGGCAGCCAGCACCAGAGGCCCGGTGGGGGAGAGGCTTCCCTGCACCGGCTCAATAGTCACCCGGAGGCCCTCAAAGTTCGTGAGGGGTTCCTGGGGGCGGAGGAGGAACTGTGCCCACCCCGAGTTGTCCACTGTGAAGGTGCCGCCGTCTATGCGTTGGTCGCCTCGCACCAGCCACACCTGGTAGACCTGGGCCGGGGGTAGGGGGTCCAGGCCAATAACCACTAGGATGGCGACCCCCCATTCTGGGGGCGCCATCAGCATGCCGTAGGCAGTGGGGGCGGAGGAGGTGCCCCGCACCCAGACGACCCGCAGGTCGGGGGCAGCGCTCCAGTAGGCCAACTGGCGTAGGTCGTGGATGGAGCGGGACAGGGCCTCGGTGCGGTAGTCCTCTTTGCTCTGCATGGTCATCAGGACGGAGGTGAGTTGGCCGAGGCGGGCTTCCTGGCGGGCCTCCATCGCCTGGAGGGCCAGCATTAGCCCTTGAATCTGCCCTTGCTGTTGGGCCAGCGCACGCTCCAGGTGTATCTGTCGCTGGACACCCCACACTGCTCCCCAGGCCACCACAAGGGCTAGCGCCACGCTCACCGCCCCGGCTGTCACCCACCTCGGCGGTATTCCCGTTAGGCGGCGAAGGGAAGGACGGGCAGGGTGCGCTCCCAGGGCCCGCTCTAGCACTCTCCCCTTAAGACGGGGAGGAGGCTCCAGCCCTGTGCCAGCAGAGAGCCACATAGCCCCCTCCAGGAGGGGCTGGGCCTCCTGGGCACAGCGGGCGCACCGTTGGAGGTGGGCGTCCACTGCCTCCCATTCCTCCGGTTCCAGGGCGGAAAGGGCGTAAGCCGGCAGAAGGTCTTGCACCTGTTGACACTTCATGCTTCCATCCCCATTCCGGGGCCTAAAAGGGAGCGGAGTTTCAAGAGCCCCAAGCGTATTCGGGTCTTGACGGTGCCCAGGGGGATGCCGAGGCGCTGGGCCACCTCCCTCTGGGTGAGGCCGTGGAAGTAGGTGAGGAGGAGCACCTCCCTTTGGGAGGGGTCGAGGTGCTGGAGGGCCTGGTGGAGGCGTGCCCTGCGCTCGTTGGCGATGGCCCCTTCAGTGGGGTCGTCCTCCGAGGCAGGGGGGTGGTCGGCGAGGGGGAGGGGGTCGGATACCTGCACCATTCCCACCCGCTGGCGCTTGCGCAGGAGGTCTATGGCCCGATGGTGGGCGATGCTCATAAGCCATAAGCGGGGGCTTCCCCGTGCCTCGCTGTAGGTCTTGGCCTTCTGCCACACCGCCAAAAACACCTCTTGGACCACCTCCTCGGCCGCTCCCACGTCCTGAAGGAGGGCATAGGCGACACCGAACACCACGCGGGCGTAGCGGTCGTAAAGGGCCTCCAGGGCGGGCTCTCGCCCGGCGGCGACCAGGGCCAGCAAGTCCGGGTCGCCCAAGTCCCGATATGCCACACCACCGTCCCGGGGCGGCCTGCCCTCCCGTAATTGCTTACGAAAAGCGTTGCCTTCTGGATGTATGGCCGACCCCCCCTGGTATTCTATGCGCTGCGGACAGTGGGGGCAACCCCGCCCAGGGGCTTGCAAAAGCCCGCCGGCGGGACTAGCATAGAGAGTAGCGCTGGGGGATCGTCTAGCGGTAGGACGGCAGACTCTGGATCTGCTAGCCCTGGTTCGAATCCAGGTCCCCCAGCCACCTTTTTTCGCCCCCGTTTCCCTGCCCTAGCAGGCGGAGACGGGTGGCCTTCTTCTTACTTGATGGCGATGGCGTTGGCCGGGGAGCCTACGCCCCCTGGCAGGTAGAGGGGCACCGCCACCAGCAGGAAGGCGTAGACGCCGTCCTGGGCGCAGTGGCGGGCCAGGTCATCCAGCGCCCAGAACCCCCCCAGAGGCATCCCCAGGAGGGGGATAAGGCGTCGGTGCAGGAAGCCCACCTCCGGGCGCACCGGGAGACTCTCCACCGCCACATTGTCCCCCGCCACCAGGGCGATGCGGTGGTCCCACAACCACTGGGCCATCTCCCAGCCGGCGTAGAGGCCGGGCGAAGCCAAAGTGTTGTCCGTAATGGTGCCCACCTTCGCCCGTTCCCCTTCCGGGAGAGAGAGATACCACCCCAGCCAGCCGGTGCGCACGAGGAGGATATCGCCCTCCTCCAGGGCGACGCCCTGGGCGTGAGCGGTGGCCTCCAGGTGCTCGGGGCGAATGGGGAAGGCCTCCCGGGGGTTGAGGGGATGCCCCTGCCCCTCCATCCAGCGGGCCACATCCAAAAGCACCCCTCGCCCCACGATGCCGTGGCGCGCCCAGTGCTCTATGCCCAGGGCGCCTTTGGCGATGTCCTCATCCTGCCGGCCTCCGTAGAAGCCGAACTCCCGGTAGCGGATATGGCGCAGGCCGTCGATCTGTGTGGAGAACTGGGGGTAGAAGTTGTCCAGGACCTCATCTCGGGCGTTGCGGTCGGGGAAGAGGAGGGTGTGGCGGTAGCGCTGGCGTCCCCACACCAGGGGGGGATGGGGCTGGTCCAGGGGCAGGGAGAGGGGGAAAACCAGCCCCTGCCGAACCAGGCCCACGGCCCGGCGCACCCTTTCTGGCGTCAGGAAGTTGATGGTGCCCAGTTGGTCATCGGGGCCGAAAACGCCCCAGCAGTGGCGGTCGCCCGTGGCGGGGATAATAGGAAGGTCGGCGTAGCGGGGAATGGACATGGGCTATGCCTCCACGCGGAGGGATGCTCACCATGGCCAGGCGAAAGGGCTGGCGGAAGCGCTCCTCCCCCGGGGTGCCGTGGGCACGGGGATTCGGAAAGGTAGCGCTCGGCCTGTCTGGGTGGCAGAGGCAGGCATGGCTTCTGGCCGTCAGACACTCCCTTTGGTCCGAGCCTACGGGGGTGTGGTGGCCGGCTGGGCAGGCTACCCCCGTGGCAGGCCCAGCCCCCGTAGGGCGATGATGTTGCGCTGCACTTCGTTTGTGCCCCCGGCGATGCTGGCGGAGAAGGACGCCAGCCACGCCCGCTGAACGCGCCCCGCCAGGGGCGCCCACTTGCTGTCCTGGGTCAACTGGCCGTAAAGGCCCAGCACCTCCATGGCGGTCTGGAGCATGCGCTGGGTCCAGTCCGCTCCGAAAACCTTAATCATAGACGCCTCTTTGTTGGGGACAACGCCTTTGCTCTGCAGCCAGGCGGTGTAATAAGAGAGCCAGCGCCCCACCTGGTATTCCACCTCCAACTCAGCCAGGCGGTTACGGATGCGGGGGTCGCTGGTGAGGGGCTTGCCACCTCGGGTGGTCAGGCGGGCAAACTCCAGCACTTGCTCCCACAGGGGCCGGTATTGGGCGATGCGCTCTATGCCCGAGCGCTCAAAGTCCAGGTTGCTGGCCACCACATACCAGCCCCGGTCCTTCTCCCCCACCATGGCCGTCTTGGGCACCCGCACATTATCAAAGAACACCTGATTGAAGGAGTGGACGCCCGCCATGTTGATGATGGGGCGGATGGTAATGCCGGGCGTCTTCAGGTCCACAATGAAGACGCTGATGCCACGGTGCTTAGGCGCGTCGGGGTTGGTGCGCACCGCCAGCCAGATATAGTCCTGCAGGTGGGCGTAGGAGGTCCAGATTTTGGTGCCGTTGATCACATAGTCGTCACCGTCCTGGACGGCGCGGGTTTGCAGGGAGGCCAGGTCGGAGCCGGCGCCTGGCTCGCTGTATCCGATGCAGAAGCCGCACTCGCCCCGCACAATACGGGGGAGGAACTCCCGCTTCTGCTCCTCGGTGCCGAACAGCATGATGCTCGGCCCCATCTGACGGTCGGCGAAATGGTGGTAGGCGATGGGGGCGGCGGCCAGGAGCATCTCCTCCAGGTAGATGGTGCGCTCAATATAGCCCAGGGCCTGGCCCCCGTATTCTCGTGGCCACGCCAGGCCTATCCAGCCCTTTTGCCCCAGTTTGCGGGAGAACTCACGGGAGAAGCCTTCGCCCCCGGCGGCCGCGTATTGCTGGCGCATCTCAGGGGTCAGTTCCTTCTGAAGCCAGGAGCGGATTTCCTGGCGGAACGCCTCTTGTTGGGGTGTGAAGTGGAAGTCCATAGGGCACCTCCTTCGGGCAATATGTGCCCCCCACGGGTTAGTCGCCGAGGGAGCCCGCCTTCTGCTCCTGCAGGAGTTTCTCCACCTCCTCCAGCAGGGCGGTGAGCATCTCCCCGGCGTTCACCACCCGCACCTTCTGCCCCTTGCGGAAGATAACCGCCCTCCCCACCCCCGCAGCGATGCCCACATCGGCGTCCTTGGCCTCTCCAGGGCCGTTCACCTCGCATCCCATCACTGCCACACGGATGTTGGCGTTGAGGCCTTTTATGATTTCATCCACCTGGTTGGCCAGGCGCACCACATCCACATCGGCCCGTCCGCAGGAGGGGCAAGCGATGAGGGTAACCCCTTTCTGCCGGAGGTTCAAGGCCTTGAGGATTTCATAGCCGGCGAAGACCTCCTCCCGGGGGTCTCCCGACAGGGAGACACGGATGGTGTCGCCGATACCCTCATACAGCAGGTAGCCTAGCCCCACGGCGCTACGGATGGAGCCGGCCTTCACCGTCCCCGCCTCGGTGATGCCCAGGTGTAAAGGATAGGGCACCATGCGGGCGATGCGCCGATAGGCTTCTATCGTGGTGGGCACATCAAAGGCCTTCAGCGATATCTTGATGTTGTCAAAGTCCATGTCCTCCAGGATTTGAATCTCCCACAGGGCTGTGGCGACCATGTGGTCTACGACGCTGTATTCCCCCGGCTTGGCCTCGCCGGCCTTGGGAAGGCGGTTGACCATATCGTAGACCCGAGAAAGGCCTCCGCTTTTGCCAATGCCTCCCACAGGGGGGAGGCTCCCGAAGTTCACTCCGATACGGATAGGGATGCCCCGCTCCTTGGCTGCCTTCACCACCGAGCGCACCTTGTCCGCGTCCCGCAGGTTGCCGGGGTTCAGGCGCAGGCCGTCCACCCCGCTCTTGATGGCCTCCAGGGCCAGGTGGTGGTGGAAGTGGATGTCGGCGATAATGGGGATTTTGACCTGGCGCTTGATGTCGGCCAGGGCACGGGCTGCCTCCAGGTCGGGCACCGCACAGCGGACGATATCACACCCCACCTCTTCCAGTTCCTTTATCTGGCGCACCGTCGCCTGCACATCCCGGGTGTCGGTCTTGGTCATGGACTGGACGGATATAGGGGCATCGCCCCCGATTTTCACGGGGCCAACCCAAATAGGTTTAGAGACACGGCGTGGCTTCATACCCTCCCTCTCCTTTATCGTATCAGGCTTTCCCCCCTGATGAGACGGACGATGTCAAAGTAACTGACGACCGCGATGAAGAGCATCAGCACCAGGAAGCCGATGAAGTGCACTAGTCCCTCCCGTTGGGGCGACAGGCGTCTCCCCCGTCGCACAAACTCTATGGCCAGAAAGAGGAGACGCCCCCCATCCAGCATAGGGATGGGAAGCACGTTCAGGATGGCCAGGTTCAGGCTGAGAAGGGCCGTCCATTGGAGAAGGGCCGTCCACCCCAACTGGGCCACTTCGCCTGTCGCCTGGGCGATGCCGATGGGGCCGGCAAACTGAACGGGCGACGCCCCAATGATAGCCCGCACGATTTCGTTGCGGAAGAGGATGAGCACCTCCCCCATGCGTGCCAGGCCCTTGGGCACCGCCCGCCAGAAAGGCTCGGAAATCCTTACCACCCTCGGTTCCAACACACGCACCAGCACCCCGGTGGGGCCTTGCCCTTCGGGTGCCCTCCAGCGGGGGGTTACAACGGTGGTCAAGCGCTCCACTTTGGCGACGGGAGGGGGCCCGCCCCCAAACTCCCCCCCAATGCCCAAGGGCTGGGTGAGCAAGTAGGTGGGGCGCTCTACTTCCCACACCGTGGCACGTCCCAGGTTTAGGCGCACCCGAGCGTTCAGGTCCGCCGCGTTACGGATGGGGTGGCCATCAATAGCAAGGACGATATCGCCGGCCTTCAAGCCCGCCCGTTCCGCCGGGGAGCCAGGGGCCACCGACACCAGGGCTACCTTCCCCACCACCTGAGGCGTGGGCACCATGAAGAGGGCAGTGAAGATGACCACCGGCAGGAGGGCGTTCATCCCCGCCCCAGCGATGAGGACAGTGAAGCGGGTAAGGAGGCCCTTGCTAGCGAAACTGCGGGGGGAGGTGGGGTTTTCCTCTCCCTCCAGGCGAACGAAGCCCCCCAGGGGGAGGAGGTTCAGGGAGTAGACCGTTTCACCCCAGCGGATACCTACCAGACGGGGCGGGTAGCCGACGCCGAACTCCAGCACACGGATGCCCAGGGCGCGGGCGGTCAGGTAATGCCCCAGTTCGTGCACCAGCACCAGCACCGCCAGGATACCGACAAACAGCAAGATGGTCGTTATCATCGCCTCGCCTCTACCATGCGCAAGACCTCACGCCGTGCCCAAGCATCGGCCTCTACGATATCTTCAACGGAGGGGTTGGGGATGGGGTTATGGGCCTCCAGGGCTCTTTGCACCAGGATGGGGATGTCGGTGAAGGCGATGCGCCGTTGTAAGAAGAGGGCAACCGCCACCTCATCCGCTCCGTTCAGCACCGCCGGGAAGGTCCCTCCACGTTTCCCCGCCTCCAGCGCCAGGGGGAAAGAGGGATAACGATGGGTATCCAACGGCTCAAAGACCAGGGTCAGGGGGGAGCAGAAGTCCAAACGGGGTAGGGAGGCGTTAGGCATCCGCCGGGGGTAGAAGAGGGCGTATTGAATAGGGATGCGCATATCGGGCACGCCCAGTTGTGCCTTGACGGAGCCGTCGGCGAACTCCACCATGCTGTGGACGATGCTCTGGGGATGGAGCACCACAGCGATACGCTCCCAGGGGATGCCGAAGAGCCAGTGGGCCTCGATGACTTCAAAGGCCTTATTCATCAGGGTGGCGGAGTCGATGGTGATCTTTTTGCCCATCTTCCATGTGGGATGGCGCAGGGCCTCCTCGGGGGTAACGGTAGCCAGTTCGTGGAGAGGGCGGGTGCGGAAGGCGCCTCCCGAAGCGGTGAGGATGAGGCGGGAGGGTTCCTGCTTTTCCCCCAGGAGGCACTGCCAGATGGCGCTGGGTTCGCTGTCTATGGGCAGGATGGGGGTGCCGGTGCGGGCGGATTCCGCCATCACGAGGGGGCCAGCAGAGACGATGGTCTCCTTGTTGGCCAGGGCAACGGGGATGCCCCGACGCAGGCTGGCCAGGGTGGGCTTCAGCCCCGACAGCCCCACCGTGGCAACCACCACCAGGTGAACATCCGGCAGGAGCACCAGGTCCTCCATGCTGTCCACGCACCGGGTGCCCGGCGGAAGGGCGTTGGCGTCCAGCCCATCCCCACACCACACCGCTTCCGGGCGGGTCTCCCAAGCCTGCCGCAGGAGCAACTCCCGGCTGGTGTTGGCCGCCAGGCCTCGGACCCGGAACTCCTGGGGGAACGCGCGGAGAACCTCCAGCGTCTGCCGTCCGATGGAGCCGGTGGAGCCGAGGAGAACGATACCCTTCACCCTTCTCCTACCCTCGGATACCGAGCCATCCCACCCCATAATACACAACGGGGAGGACGAAGACAACGGAATCCAGCCGGTCCAGCACCCCGCCGTGGCCGGGGAGGAGCCTCCCCGCATCTTTCACCCCAGCGGAGCGTTTGAGGAGGGATTCGGCCAAATCGCCCACTTGGGCGGCCACGCCCATCGCCATCCCAAAGGCTACCACCAGGGGCCATGCCAGGGGCAGACCGAGAAGGGCCTTCAAGGCCAGGGCAGTTGCCACGCCCCCTACGAGCCCTCCGACAGTGCCCTCCCAGGTCTTCCCTGGGCTGATGGCAGGGGCGAGCCCCCTCCGTCCCAGAGCGCTCCCTATCAGATAGGCGGAGGTGTCTACGGCGAAGGTGGTGAGCAGGGCGAAGAGGAGCCACTCCCGCCCGAGAGGGAGCGCCCGCAAGGGGAGGGCGAAGGAGAGGAGCCCCCCAGCGTAGAGGGCGCTGGCTACCGTTACCGCCCCATCCCCCACCGCATTGCCCGGAGGTCTGCGCACCACCAGGAGGGCCAGGGTCGCCAGGACCAGCCCGCTCACCGCCCCAGGATGGAAGGGGTGTCCCAGGGAAGCGGAGCCCACAAGCCCCGCCGAGCCTGCCAGCGCCAGGGGCGCCAGGGGGCGTGCGCCAGCCCCTTGCCCCAGGCGCACCGCCTCGGCGGTGCCCAGGAGAGCCACCACCCCCACCAGAATGTCTAGCCAGGGCTGGCCCAGCCAGACTGCCCCGATTACCAGGGGCACGCCCACGGCAGCGGTCCCCAAGCGGAGCGGGAGGGCGCTGAGGCGGGGCTGGGGCACGGGGGTCAGGGGTGGGGTGCGCCGTTGGGGGCGGTGGGCAGGCCCCCGTAGCGACGCTGGCGCTGGGCGAAGGCGGTGAGGGCCCGCTCCACCTCCTCCTCGTTGAAGTCGGGCCAGTAGGTCGGGGTGAAGTAGAACTCGCTGTAGGCCGACTGCCAGAGGAGGAAGTTGGAGAGGCGTTGCTCGGCAGCGGTGCGGATAATCAGGTCGGGATCAGGCAGGTCGGCGGTGTAGAGGTAGCGAGCAAAGAGCACCTCGTCAACCCGCTCGGGCGGGATGCCGTCTTGCAGGATACGCCGAACGGCGCTGACGATCTCGTCTCGCCCGCCGTAGTCAAGGGCGACAGAGAGGGTCAGGCCCTCATTGTGCCGGGTGAGGGCCAGGACCTCGTGAATAGCCTGCTGGAGAGAAGGGGGGAGGCGGTCCAGCCTCCCCAGGTGGCGGATGCGCACCTTCTCCTTGTGGAGGGCCTTGCCCTCCCGCTGGATAGTGGCCTCCAGCAGGTCTAAGAGACCTTGCACCTCTTCTTTAGGGCGAGACCAGTTTTCGGTGGAGAAGGCGTAGAGGGTGAGGTAGCGCACCCCCCATCGGGCGAAGGCCTGCACCACACGGCGCACGTTCTCGGTGCCGGCCCGGTGCCCCTCCAGTCGGGGGAGGTTGCGCTGGCTCGCCCAGCGCCCGTTGCCATCCATAATGATGGCCACATGCAGGGGGATCGGGTGATGTCCATCGGTTGGGGGTGTAGAAAAGGGTTTGACCTGGGTCTGCATCCTCATCCTGCCTTGAAGGGTTAGCCTGTCAGGATTTCCCGCTCCTTCTCCTGGCCCAGAGCGTCCATCTGCCCGATGTAGGTGTCGGTGAGTTTCTGGAGGCGGTCTTGGGTGCGGCGGCTTTCGTCCTCACTCAGTTCTTTGTTGCGCTCCATGGTGCGGATTTTGTCCAGGGCGTCCCGCCGGATGTTGCGGACGGCGATTCGGCCCTCCTCCACCTTCTTGTGCACCAGGCGCACCAGGTCCCGTCGGCGCTCTTCAGTGAGGGGGGGAATGGGGAGGCGAAGCACCTGGCCGTCATTGGTAGGGGTAATGCCCAGGTCGGAGTTAAGGATGGCCCGCTCAATAAGGCGCAGGGTGCTCTTATCCCAGGGCTGCACCACCAGCAAGCGGGCCTCGGGGGCGGTAACGGTGGCCAGTTGGGTGATGGGGGTGGGAGTGCCGTAGTAGTCCACGGTGATGCGCTCCAGCAGAGCGGGGTGGGCCCGTCCCGTGCGGATGGTGGCCAGTTCCCGTCGCAGGGCGTCCACTGCCTTCTTCATACGGCTTTCGGTGTCGGCCAGGATGCTCTGGGTGGTCATGGCACCGCTCCTGGAAAGGGGGCTAGGAGGTGAGGGCACCCGCTTCGGCGATGATACTGCCCACACGTTCCCCTTGGAGGATACGCAAGAGGGCGTCAGGGTGGAAGATGTCAAAGACCACGATGGGCAGGCGGTTATCCATGCAGAGGGAGAGGGCGGTGCTGTCTATCACTTCTAGTCGGCGGTTGAGGACCTCCAGGTAGGTGAGGCTTTCCAGTTTGCGGGCGTGGGGGAAGTGGCGGGGGTCGGCCTCGTAGACGCCGTCCACCCCGTATTTGGCCATGAGGAGCACCTGTGCGCCGATTTCGCAGGCCCGCAGGGCGGCGGCGGTGTCGGTGGTCATATAGGGGTTGCCGGTTCCACAGGCAAAAATGACCACCCGCCCCTTCTCCAGGTGGCGAATGGCCCGCCGGCGGATGAACGGTTCGGCCACCGCCTGGATGGTGATGGCGCTCTGGGTGCGCACGATGCTCCCCAAGCGTTCTAAGGCATCCTGCAGGGCTAGGGCGTTGATGAGGGTGGCCAGCATGCCGGCGTAGTCGGCAGTGGCCCGATCCATACCCTGGGCGGCCGCCTCCGTGCCCCGCCAGATGTTTCCTCCGCCTACCACCAGGGCCATCTCAACGCCCTGGGCATTGGCCTTATGCACCTGCTCCGCCACATAGCGCACCGCATCCCAATCAATGCCGAACCCTTTTTTCCCTTTCAGGGATTCGCCGCTGAGTTTGAGGAGGGCACGGGTGTAGCGAAGAGGCATACTCTTTACTCGCCCAGGGCGAAGCGGGCAAAGCGTCGCACCCGCACGTTTTCGCCCGTTTTTGCAATCACTTCGTTGATACGGTCCTGCACGGTGCGGGTGGGGTCCTTGATGAAGGGCTGTTGGAGGAGACAGACTTCGGAGGGGGGTGCGGTTTCTGCGGGGGGCATCTCCTCTTTGGAGAGGTATTTGGGGGACATGGCGGCCACTTGCATGGCCAGGTCGTGGGCAAGGGCCTGGAAGACCTCGGTGCGGGCGACGAAATCGGTCTCGCAGTTCACCTCCACCAGCGCCCCAATGCGTCCCCCGCTATGGATGTAGGCCTCCACCAAACCCTGGCGGGTCTCCCGATGGGCCAGTTTGGCGGCGGAGGCGGCGCCCCTGGCCCGCAGAATGGCCTGGGCCTTCTCCATATCGCCCTGGGCCTCTTCCAGGGCCTTTTTGCATTCCATCACGCCGGCGCCCGTGAGGGCGCGCAGGGCCTTGACCGCTTCAACCGTGATCTCTACCACGGTGTCCCCCCTAGGATGTGGTCGCGGAGGGGGCCTGGCTTTCAGCCAGGGCCTGGGCTTTTGTGGCGTCCTCTGCCTGCACCTGCTCCGCTTCTTGCAAGGCGGAGGTTTCAGCATGGTAACGGGCTTTGCCTCGCAGGACCGCATCTGCTACACGGCTGGTGATGAGGCGAATGGAGCGGATGGCATCGTCGTTACCCGGGATGGGGTGGTCGACCAGGTCGGGGTCGGCGTCGGTGTCAATGAGGGCGACGATGGGGATGCGGGCCTTGCGGGCCTCCTGGACGGCGATGCTCTCGTGGCCGATGTCCACTATGTAAAGGGCATCGGGCAGGCGGTTCATATTTTTAATACCGCTACAATACTTCTGCAGACGCCGTAGTTCATCCTCCAGACGGCTGGCTTCCTTTTTGGGCAGGCGCGCGAAATACCCGCTGGCCTGGCGCTCCTCCAACTGGCGCAGGTAGTCCAGGCGTGTGGAGAGGGTAGCCCAGTTGGTAATCGTGCCGCCCAGCCACCGCTGGTTGACGTAAAAAGCGCCACACCGCTGGGCCTCGGTGGCAATAGCCTCCTGGGCCTGCTTTTTGGTGCCCACAAAGAGGATGGTTCCGCCCCTGGCGACCAGGTCTTCTACGAAGGCGCATGCCTTCTGGAGGCATTCCATGGTCTGCTGAAGGTCAATTATGTGGATGCCATTGCGCTGGGTATAGATAAAACGGCGCATGCGGGGATGCCATCGGCGGGTCTGGTGGCCGAAGTGCACTCCAGCCTCCAGGAGCGCCTTCATGCTCATGGGCTCCTCGGCCGGTGCGGGTTGCTCTACTGCGGTCTGCTCCATTCGTTGTGCTTCTCCCCCTCTGTGCTGCGGCGCAGGCAAGCCGGGTGATGGGCAATATCCACCTCCCGGCCCGCCTAGCGGTAGGCTTCTAGAAAGGCAGTATACCACGCCTGCTTCTGGGAGGGCAACAGCGTCCTGTGCCCCTGCCTGGGGGCTATGATAGAGTAGGAGGGTCCCCCCAGGGGGCATCCAGGTGGACGCCGAGGCGGTTCTGCAGGATATCCAGCGGCAGGGCTGGTATAGGGGGCAGGTGGTGCACCGGGAGGTGCTCCCGCCCCGTTCTGCCCGTTGGGGGGAGTTGCCCCGCCCTCTGCACCCGCACTTGCAGGATGCTCTCCGGCGTTTGGGGGTGCAACGGCTCTATGCTCACCAGGCGGAGGCCATCCGTGCGGTGTGGGAGGGGAAGCATGTGGTGGTGGCGACGCCCACCGCCAGCGGGAAGAGCCTTTGCTACCATCTCCCTGTGCTGGACAGCCTCCTGGCCAATCGCCACGCCCGTGCCCTCTACCTTTACCCCACCAAGGCCCTGACCCAGGACCAACTGCGCACACTGAGGGCTTTGGTGCCTTCCGAGGGGAACCTGGTGTATGGCGTCTACGACGGCGACACCGGCGAGGGGGAGCGCCTGGCCCTGCGCCGCAGCGCCCGTCTCCTCCTGACCAACCCGGACATGCTCCATATCGGTATCCTACCCAACCACAAGCGGTGGTCGCGCTTCTTCGCTGACCTGCGCTGGGTGGTGGTGGACGAAGCCCATGTGTATCGGGGAGTATTTGGTTCCCATGTGGCCAATGTGTTACGGCGCTTACGGCGCGTGTGTAGCCTTTACCACAGCACGCCTCAGTTCGTGCTGGCGTCGGGCACCCTGGGCAACCCCCAGGAGTTGGCCCAGGTCCTTACCGGCCTCCCCTTTACAGCCATCGTGGAGGACGGCGCTCCTTTTGGGGGGAAGTGCTTTGTCCTGTGGAACCCCCCGGTGGTGGACGAGGCGCGCCAGAAGCGTGCCAGTCCCATCGGAGAGGCATCCCGCCTCTTTGGATGCTTGGTAGAGCGGGGCTTCCGCACCCTGACCTTCGTCCGCAGTCGCCAGGAGGTGGAGCGGGTCTACCGCTGGAGCAGGGAGATGTTGGCCGAACAGGCCCCTGCCTTGGCCTCCCGCATCGCCCCCTATCGGGGCGCTTATTTGCCGGAAGACCGTCGGCGTATTGAGCGGGCGCTGTTCAGCGGAGACCTTTTGGGCGTCGTCTCTACCAACGCCCTGGAACTGGGCATTGACATCGGCGACCTGGATGCTACCCTCCTCACCGGCTATCCGGGGAGCATCACCTCCACCTGGCAACAGGCGGGACGGAGCGGTCGGCGGGGGGAGATGTCTCTCACGGTGTTTATTGCCCGGGACAACCCTCTGGACCAGTTCCTGATGCACGAGCCGGGGTTCCTCTTTGGACGCCCCCACGAGCGTGCGCGCATTGCCCCCGAAAACCCCTATATCCTGTCGGGCCACCTGCTGTGCTCTGCCTACGAAGCGCCCCTCACCGAGGCCGATAGCGCCCTCTTCGGCCCCACTTTCCTCCAGCGGGTGGAGGAGTTGGCGCAGAGCGGTCTCCTGAAGGCCGAGGGAGGGCGCTGGTTCCTTTCCGCCCAGGTGGCCTACCCGGCAGAGCAAGTAGACCTGCGCTCCACAGGCGGACGCTCTTACTGGGTCATAGAGGAGGGGAGTGGACGTCTACTGGAGAAGGGGATAGAGGAGGGCACCGCTTTCTCCCAACTGCACCCCGGCGCTATCTACCTGCACCAGGGGGAACCTTACCTGGTGAAGCGCCTGGACCGGGAGAAGGGCATCGCCTTTGTGGAGGGGACCGATGCGCCCTACTTCACCCAGGCCAGGGAAGTGGTGGAGACCCGCATCCTCCAGGTGCACAGGGAGAAGAGGGGGCCGGCCGGCTCCCGCATCTTCTTGGGGGAGGTAGAGGTTACCCGCCAGGTGGTGGGCTTTGTGCGCCAGGCCTACGGACGGGAGGAGGTATTGGGGGAGGAGTTCCTGGACCTTCCCCCTCTGCGCTTCCGCACCATCAGCCTCTGGTTTGAAGTGCCGGAGGCGTGCTGGCGTCGCATCCTGGCGGAACGGCGGGACCTGGCCGGGGGCTTGCACGCCTGCGAGCACGCTGCTATCGGCGTCTTGCCCCTCTTCGCCTCCTGCGACCGCAACGACATCGGAGGGGTTTCTACGCCCCTGCATCCCGACACAGGGGGGCCGGCGGTATTCATTCACGACGGGTATCCCGGAGGGATTGGCATCGCCGAGCACGGCTTCGCCATTATAGAGAACCTCTGGCATGCCACCTTGCGCACCATTGAGGGATGCCCCTGCTCGGCAGGGTGCCCGGGGTGCATCCAGTCGCCCAAATGCGGGAACAACAACCACCCCCTTGACAAATCGGTAGCGGTGAGTATTCTAAAATCACTTCTGCACCTCTCCTTTGGGGAGACCGGCGGACGGCCCTAGGGTCAGCCGTTCACAGGGAGGGGGAAGCAGTCCGCCGAGCCTTCTCGGCAGAGCCTGGGGTCTACCACCCCCGTTTGGGGTCGGGATGGGCCACCGGGCCAGGATGCCTGTCCAGGCCTTCTGGCCCGGTGTCCACATCTAGTAGGGGGTGGGGCCCAGGCGAGAACCTGTGTGGCCTCTGCCCTGCTGAGGAAGGGGCTTTTTATGCTTGGCTTCTTCAGGGTGTCTCGGCGGGTGGGACGGGCCACAGCGGGCGTGGCCGCCAGCCTATTTGGAGACTCCATGCTCTATGCGGTTCTCCCGGCCCAGATGCCGGCGTTCGGCCTCTCTCCAGGGCTGGTGGGGCTGGTGCTCAGCACCAACCGTTTTGTGCGCCTGTGGTCTAACGGCCTTGCTGCCCGAGTCTATATGCGCTTCGGTTTGCAGGCGCCCTTCGCCCTGGCCATTGCAGTCGCGGCAGTTACCACGGTGCTCTACGGGTTTGCGACGGGGATCGGGGCGTTCCTGGTGGTGCGGGCCTTATGGGGGGTGTGCTACTCCTTCCTGCGCCTGGGGGGATATCTGGTGGTGCTGGAGGAGAGCACGAGCCGCGTTCGGGGGCGGTTTATGGGGTTTTTCAACGGAGGCCAGCGGGCCGGGAGCATTGTGGGGGCCTTGGTGGGTGGGGTGCTCTTTGACCTGCTGGCTCGGCAGAGGAGTTTCCTGGTGATGGGGGTGCTCACCGCTCTGGGCCTGCTGCTAGCCAGCCGAGTGGGACGGCGCACTGCCCAGGGAGACGATGACCCCATCCCCGCCAACGGCGAGCCTATTCCCCTGCGCCCCATCTCCCTGCGGGGCATTGGGGGGTGGTTCACCGGCATGCTGGCTCTGGACTTGCGCCAACGCTCGGCCGATACCCATCGGCGCTGGCTCACCCTATGCCTGGCCCTCTTCTGCTTGACCTTCACCGTGCAGGGCCTGTTGACGGCGACTCTGGGCTACTATTTGCGCCAACGGTTGGGGGCGGACTTCACCCTTCCCTTCCTGGGATTGGGCATCGCTTCAGTGTCGGCGGGGTTCCTGGCGTTGCGGTGGGTGGTGGACTTGCTGGGGCCGGCCCTGGGGGCAGCAGCCGACCGCCTGGGTCGGCGGCGCACCACCACGGTGGGGTTGCCCCTTCTGGCCCTGGGGATGCTGGCCCTGGCCTGGGTGAAGCCCACGGGCGTAGCCCTGGCCTTCCTGCCCCTGGTGTTCTTGGCAGCCACCGCTAGCCAGGTCTCTATGGATGCCCTCGCTGGCAACCTGGCTCCCCGGGACGTGCGGGCGGTGTTGCTGGGGCGTTACACCACGTGGGCAGACTTGGGGGCAGCGGCGGGGCCGTTGTTGGGTTATCTCGGGCTGGTGCGGACCTCCCTGCCTCTACTGTATACTTCGGCGGGTGTCCTTCTGCTGGTGGGCACGCTCCTCTTCGCCAGCGCCGCCTTTCGCCCGGTGCCTCAGGAGACCCTCCAGGAGCCATCCCCTCGCTCCGCTTCGGGGGACTGACAAGCAGCCCTTTTATACCGGGAGCAGGCCGGGTCTCTTGAGCAAGCGCCAGAGGTTGCGCGTGGTGGCCTCGGCCACCTCGTCCAGGCCTATGCCCTTGACCTCTGCGACCTTCTGGGCGACCAGGCGCACGTCCTTGGGTTCCGTCCACAGGTCCCGGCGCTTCTTGAAGGGCTGGGGGTAGGAGTCGGTCTCCAGAACGAGGGCGGAGAGGGGGAGGGCACGCACCACCTCCTCCAGGTGGGGCAAGCGCAAGAGGGGCTTGGCCAGGGAGATGTGGAACCCCAGGTCAAGGCAGGCTTGGGCGGTGGCCAGGTCGGCCTGGAAGTAGTGCATCGCTCCGCCCACCTCCCACGCCTGCTCCTCTCGCAGGAGGCGGAGCACCTCCTGGTGAGCCTCCGGGCGCCCGGGGAGTGCCCGGGAGTGGAAAATAATGGGGAGGCGCAAACGGCGTGCCAGGCGGATTTGCTGGCGGAAGGCGTCATACTGCCACGCCAGGTCGGGGGCGCCCTCGCTGAAGTCTAGCCCAATTTCGCTGACCGCAGCGACCTTTGGGCTGGAGCGGGCCAGGGACTCCAGGGACGCCAGGTCGTCTTCGGTGAGGGGGCTGGTGAGATCCATAGGGTGGACGCCCACGCCTGCCCACACCGGGGGGTAGGTGTCGGCCAGGGCGATGCACCGGCGGGAGGATTGCACCGTTACGCCCGCCGTGATAATGACCTCCACGCCTACCTGGCGGGCCCGCTCCAGTATGGCGGGGATTTCCCCGTCGGGGAACTGGTCCAGATGGGTGTGGGCGTCGCACAGTGTCCGCAACGGCTAGCCCCTCCTGTATGTGATGCGGGTGGGGAGGTTCTCCAGCACCTCCACGGCGCCCTGCACCAGGTCGTCCATAATCTGCTGGGCGCTTTTGCGTTCCTTGAGCATTCCCCCGATCTGGCCAGCGGCATTGAAGAGGAGTTCATAGCGCCCGGCCCGCTCGGCGGATTCCAGAAGGTCGGCCATGAGGAGACCCTGGAGGGGCATGGGCAAAGGCTCCAGGCCCGAGCGCTCCCACGCCTCGGTGATGGGGTTGCGGAGGGTGCGGGCAGTCTTGCCGGAGTAGGCACGGCTGATGACGAACTCCTCTGAGGAGGCCTGTAGGATGGCTTCCTGCATCTGGGGGTAAAGGTCGCTCTCCTTGGCCACCAGGAAGGCGGTGCCCACCCAGACCCCCTGGGCACCGAGCGCCAGGGCTGCGGCTACAGCACGCCCGTCGGCGATGCCCCCGGCGGCCAGGACGGGTGTGGGGGCAACGGCGTCCACTACCTGGGGCACCAGGGGGAAAGTAGCGATGCGCCCCGTGTGTCCCCCTGCCTCATACCCCTGGGCGACGATGATGTCTACCCCGGCCTGCTTCTGGCGCAGGGCGTTGCGCACCGAACCAGCCAGCCCGATGACCTTGATGCCCGCCTCCCGTGCCAGGGGGACGACCCACGCCGGGTCGCCCAACCCGGCAGCGAAGACGGGCACCTTCTCATCCAGCACGACCTGGACCTGCTGACGCACCCGTTCAACGCGGAGAGGCTCATCGTCGGTGTGCTCCACAGGAGGGAGGTTTAGTTCTCGCATAAGGGACTGCACAAAGGCATAGTGGCGGGGGTATTCCCGTTGAATCCAGGCCAGGGCCTGCCGGCGGGTGGTAACACGGGCGGTGCCGGCCTCCGCCAAACTGACAGGCAGGAGCAGGTCTACCCCAAAGGGCTTGTCGGGGAGTTGGCGCACCTGCCGGATGCGCTGGCGAATCTCCTCCGGCGAAAGGCTTGTTGCCCCCATCACCCCCAATCCTCCAGCGTTGGAGACGGCTGCCACCAGGCGGGGGGGTGTGGGGCGCCCCCTCAGTGTGCCCATTCCCGCCAGAAGGATGGGGTAACGAATGCCCAGGAGGTCGCACAGGGGTGTATGCAGCACCGGCATGCCTCTTATGACCTCCTCATCGGGGGGTGCATGGGTATTTTAGCGCCGGCGGGGGCTTGGGAGCGGGTGGCCCTGGCGCGGGGAGACAGAGGGGGCACGGGCATGCCCAAAAGGAAAGCCCTGGGTGACCTTTCAGTTTAGCCTGGTAGCCTACGCTTCCCTATGCGCCGTTCGGGTTCCAGCCGGAGCCTTTCCCTTACTGAGCGTTCGGTATGCTTTGGTCCGCCAGGTTTACCCTACTCAACCACCCAGGACACCACCTTTATAGCGCCCCGGCCGGGAGTTGTCAAGGGGAATTGGCGAGGAGTTTTCCGCAATTTATAGA
>BEHZ01000005.1 GCA_002923335.1 bacterium HR23
GCGATCCCTGGGCGGTCGCCCAGGTTGGTGAAGACCGCTCGCAGGTCCCGGCCGTAGCGGGCCATAAAGTCCCGCCCCTTGCGCCCCACGGCGATAACACTCACCGGCACCGGCTGGTCCAGCATAAAGCGGAGGGCGGTGCGGTTGAGGTTGCTGGGGAGGCCTCCGCACAGCCCCCTATCGGGGGTGATGAGCACCACCTCTATACGATGCACCGGCCGGCGTTGGAGGAGAGGGGGGATATTCTCCTCTTCTATAGGCTGGGCAGCCAAGTGGCCCAGCAGTTCCAGGATGCGCTGGGCATAGGGACGGCCAGCCAGGGTCGCCTGCTGGGCACGCCGCATCTTGGCGGCCGCCACCATCTCCATGGCCTTGGTGACCTTGGCCGTGTTCTGGACGCTCCGGATACGCCGACGAATTTGCCGTAGAGTAGGCATGTGCCTACGCCTTGAAGCCCTGCTTGAACTCGGCGATGGCCTTCTTGAGAGCCTCCTCCGCCTCTTTGGACAGGTCTTTGCTCTCCCGGATGGCCCGGCCCACTTCGGGATGGGCGGTGTCCATAAAACGGTGGAACTCCGCCTCCCAGCGCTGGACCTGGGGGATAGGCACATCGTCCAGGTAGCCGTTGATAACGGCGTAGAGGATCATGACCTCGTGCTCCAGGGGCATGGGCTGGAACTGGGGCTGTTTGAGCACCTCGGTAATACGCTGGCCCCGCTCCAACTGCCGACGAGTGGTGGCGTCCAGGTCGGCGGTGCCGAACTGGGCAAAGGTGGCCAGTTCCCGATACTGGGCCAGGTCTAGGCGCAAGCGCCCGGCCACCCGCTTCATCGCACGGGTCTGGGCAGCGCCGCCCACCCGGGACACCGACAGGCCCACATTGATGGCCGGGCGGATGCCGGCGTTGAACAGGTCCGTCTCCAGGTATATCTGGCCGTCGGTGATGGAGATGACATTCGTAGGAATGTAGGCAGAGATGTCGCCCGCCTGGGTTTCAATAATGGGCAGGGCGGTAAGGGAGCCACGGTTGTGGTCAGGGGGAAGGGTAATCCCCTGGCGAGCCGCCAGTTCCCGCACATAGTCAGGGTGGAGTTTGGCAGCCAGCTCCAGCAGACGGCTGTGCAGGTAGAAGACATCCCCCGGATAGGCCTCCCGTCCCGCTGGACGGCGCAGGAGCAGGGACAACTGGCGGTAAGCCCAGGCGTGCTTGGTGAGGTCGTCGTAGATGATAAGGGCGTCTTCCCCCTGCTCCATAAACTCCTCGCCCATGGCGCACCCGGCGTAAGGGGCGAGATACTGGAGGGCGGCCGAGTCCGAGGCGTTGGCCACCACCACAATGGTGTGCTCTATGGCCCCATACTGCTCCAGGATGCTCACCACCTGGGCCACCTTAGACGCCTTCTGGCCGATGGCCACGTAGATGCAGTAGAGGTCTTGGCCTTTCTGGTTGATGATGGTGTCCAGACAGAGGGCGGTTTTGCCGGTGGAGCGGTCGCCGATAATGAGTTCCCGCTGGCCCCGGCCGATGGGGATCATGGCGTCGATGGCCTTGATGCCCGTTTGGACGGGGGTATCCACGCTCTTGCGCTTGGTAACATCGGGGGCCACCCGCTCCACGGGGCGGAAGCGGTCGGTTTTGATAGGGCCTTTGCCGTCCAGGGGGCGCCCCAAAGCATCCACCACTCGGCCCAGGAGGGCCTTGCCCACGGGCACCTCCACGATGCGCCCCGTGGTGCGGGCGGTGTCGCCCTCCTTCACCTCCGTTTCTCCCCCCAGGAGCACCACCCCCACGCTGTCCTCTTCCAGGTTGAGGGCGATCCCCAGGTTGCCGCCAGGGAACTCCACCAGTTCGCTGTAACGGCACCCTGCCAGGCCGTGCACCCGGGCGATACCGTCGCCCACCTCCACCACCGTGCCCACCTCCACCATGCTGACCCGGGCCTCGTAGCCCTCAATCTGGCGTCGCAGAACGCTAACGATATCCTGTCCCCGAATCGTCATACATCTCCCTCCACAGCCGTTTCTGGCCTCCTTTGCACCCTCTACGGGCGGAAAGGAGAAAGGCCCACACCACCCTCGGGCTATGCGGCTTCTACCAGGGTCTTGCGCATGGCCTCCAGCCGGCCCCGCACACTGCCGTCCACCACCCGATCGCCGATACGGAGCATCACACCCCCTAGCAGGGACGGGTCGGTGCGCACCGAGAGGAGCACCCGCCTTCCCAGGGCCTGCCCGAGGCGCTCCGCCATCTCCTGCTGGTCCCCCTCGGTCAGCGGTGCGCCGGAAACGACCTCCACCCGCATAACGCCCTGGGCCTGGTCGGCCAGGCGCTGGAACTCCTGGCGCACCAGGGGAAGGATGCGGAAGCCCCGGCGCTCCGCCAGGAGGGCCACCAGGTTATACGCCAGGGGATTAAGGTGGGGGAGCACCTCCCGCACCAGGGCGACCCGCTCTTGCACCGGGATGCTGGGGGAGTCCAGGATGGCAGAGGTTTGGTTCCGGCTCGCCAGGATGGCCAGGGCGTCCAGGTCGTTCAGCCACACCTCCACCGTGCCCTGCTCCTGAGCGATGTGCCAGAGGGCCTGGGCATAGCGTTTGGGGGAGGGGAGACTTCGTCCCGGCACAGGCTAGTTCCTCCGCAGGTTTTCGGCCTCTTCCAGCACCCGCTCTACGAGGTGGCGGTGGGCATCCCGGTCCAGGCTCCGCTCCAGCACCCGCTCGGCGGCACGAATCGCCAGGTCGGCGAAATGCCGGCGCACCTCTTCAATGGCAGCGTCCCGCTCTGCCTGGATCTCCTTGCGGGCACGTTCCAGGGTTGCCTCAACCTCTTGGCGGGCCCGCTGACGCTCCTCCTCACGATAGCGCTCGGCCATCTGGCGGGCCTGCTCCAGGATGGCCTGGCTCTCCCGGCGGGCCTGCTCCACCTGCCTCTGCATCTCCTCCTGGGCACGGGCCGATTCCCGCTTCACCCGCTCGGCCTCTTCTACCGCCTCTTTAATGCGCTGGGAGCGGGCGTCCAGCATGGCCAGCACCCTCTTGTAGACGAAGACATAGAGGATGGCCAGCAGGATGAGGAAGTTCACCAGGTAGGTGATAAGGCTGGGGAGGTCAAACCCCAGTTTGGCCATACCACTCCTTCCTGAGGTGCTTGCGGGGGCGAGGTTGCCCGCTAGGCCACCATCGCCAGGATCACCGCCACGATAAGGGCATAGATGCCCAGGGCTTCGGCGAAGGCGATGGCCAGGATCATGTTGGTCAGAATGGCGCCACGGGCCTCGGGGTTACGCCCCAGGGCGTTCATGGCCGCCGCCCCCAAGAGGCCTATCCCTAGCCCGGGTCCGAGAAGCCCCAGTCCTATAGCCAGCCCCGCTGCCAACATCTTCACCGCTTCAGGGCTCAGCGCCTCCGGCATACGCAAAACCTCCTCAGTGTTTTCCGTTGGGGCAAAGACAGCCTAGTCTTTGGTATAGATGGCAAAGACACCGGCTGCTATCGCCCCTAACATCGCCACAGTGAGCAGGCCCACAGTGATTATGAGGATGAAAGTCATCTGCCCCTCCTAGTGGTGCTCCTCTTCACCATGCCCGGCCACCGCCAGGGCGACAAACACCGTGGTGAGGCCGGCGAAGATCAGCGCCTGCACAAACCCCACAAGTATCTCCAGGCCGTAGAAAGGCACCGAGAAGACAAAGGTTACCAGGAAGCCCGATACCAGCAGGAGGATCTCCCCCGCCGTCATGTTGCCGAATAAGCGGAAGGTGAAACTGACGATGCGGATGAACTCGCTGAGCAGTTCCAGAACACCCACGAACAGGTCAATAACCCCTTGAAAGAGCCGCCCCCGCAGGAGATTCCCCAGGCGAATGAACTTGCCCAGGTAGGCCAGCCCCAGGGTGCGGAACCCCCAGAACTCCACGAAGACGAAGGAGACCAGCGCTAGCGCCAGGGGCATGTTCAGGTCGGTCCCGGCGCCGCGCAGGAGGGGGATGAACACCGTCTCGGCGTGCCCCTCCTTTATCACCTCCTCCTTGAAACCGAGGGAGGGATAGATAGGCAGAAGGGCCAGCCACGCATTGAAGGCGACGAAGATGAAGATGGTGGCAATGATGGGGAAGAAGGAGCGGGCGTGCTTGGACCCCACCACGCTCTCCACGAAACGATAGAGGCTTTCAATAAAGACCTCTACGACGCTCTGCCAGCGCCCCGGCACCACCTGCAGAGAACGGGCACCCCCCACAAACAGGGCGAGGATCACCAGGGTCGCCAGCCAGGAGGAGAGGATAGTATTACGCAGGGTGAAGGGGCCGATGTGCCAGGGGAGGTGCTCGGCAGACAACTGCACGTGGGGGCGGTGGAGGAACGGCTCCCGCCCCAGGAAGGCCGAGCCAATGGCCCCTGTGAGGAGGCCTGCCAACCCCAGGGCGACAACAACCAGGGCCGCCAGCACCAACCAGCGCGTGCCTCGACCCACGAGGAACGCCCCTCCTTACTTATCGGGCTTTGATGCGTTGCCCCCCACGAGAAAGGGCACCAGCATCCGGTAGACCCCGTAAAAAGCGACCCCACTGCCCACCACCACGCCCACCAGGGTGAGCCACGGCCTCGTCCCCAGCCACCGATCCAAGAGCCACCCCCCCACAATACCCCCCACAATAGAGAGGGCTATGTAGAAGCCCATCCCGGCGATGCGCAGGGCCGGCACCCACCAGGCCACACCCCCACCTCCACGCTTGTGCAGTTTATCACAGAGGGAGGGGGCAGGTCACTACCGCCCGCCCCCTCCCGCACATCCCCCAAGCCAGGGGTCAGGAGGTCTTCCCCTTCCCCAGGTCCTCCAGGTTCAGGCCCTCAATGAACTCTTTGAAGGCCCCCAGTTTGCGAAGCTCCTCTTCGCTGACCTTCCCGGCCTTCTCCGCCTTGGGCCGGCCCTCCTCCCCCACCTCTCCCTCTTTCTCCGGGGTAATGCCCGCTTTCTCCAGCACCGCCTCCTCGGCGTAGATGGGAGCGTTCACCCGCACCGCTATGGTGATGGCGTCGCTCGGACGGGCATCTATGTCCAGGGTCTTGCCGTCCACTTCCAAGACGATCTTGGCGTAGAAGGTATCGTCTTTCAGGTCGTTGACAACGATATACTGAACCCGTGCCCCCAAGGCGTGGATGATGTTGCGCACCAAATCGTGGGTCAAGGGGCGAGGCACCTGCACATCCTGCAACTTAATGGCGATGGAGTCCGCCTCGGCGGGGCCGATCCAGATGGGGAGGTAGCGCTCCGCCCCCTTCTCCTTCAGAATGACTACCCTCTGGTAGTTCATCAGGCTCACACGGATGCTGTCTATGACCATCTCCTGCATGGCCCACTCTCCTCACCGTCAAGCCCCATGATACGGCTCGCCCCCCGAAGATGCAAGATGGTCTTCGGTGCCGATACCTTGCCACCGCACCGCCTGGTGGGGATAGCGCCCCGCCAGGAGGGGGGCGTGGTAGGGGGTCAAACGGGGTGTCCACCGGGCCAGTGCCTGTTCCAGGAGGGCCCTTCCGTGAGGCTCTAACCCCGCCAGCCCCCACACCGAAAAGGCGGGCAACCCCTTCCCCAGCACCACCACGCCGAACCCGCCCAGCCCCTCCGCCTGCACCAGCGCCTGCAGGCCGAAGCGGTTGGCCTCCGCCTCCCCGGGCGGGAGGCGGAGGGCCAGGAGTGCCCGTCGGAAGGCATCCCACCCCAGGTGGCGCAAGAAGGCCCCCTGGGGGAGGCACCCCACCACCTCCAGCCCCGCCTCCCGGGCGCACCGCTGAAGAGCACTGAAGTCCACCGAGGCGGTGATGTCCTGCCGGCCGATATGGTGATAGAGGGCACCCGTCGCCAGGTGTCGGCGGAAGGCACGGATGGTTCCACTCCGTCCAGAGCGATACAGGTCGGAAGGGGCGCCCCCGTAGTCCAGGATGATGGCCAGGCCCCGCTTCCAGACGCTGGCAACTTCCTGTGCCCAGGTGGGCAGCGCCAGGCAGGCCTCCCCCTCCATCCCCTCCTCAAGGGGGATGCCCAACCCCTCCACCCATGCCTCCAGGGACGGGGTGGAGGGGCGATCCCACACCTCCACCAGGCGCTCCCCCTCCAGGGCCACATAGGCCTCCTGCAGTGTTCCCCTGTGAAAACGCCAGCGGTGCACGGGGAAGGCGTCCAGGACTTCGTTGGCCAGCAGGCACCCTACCAGAGAACGGAAGGGCAAAGAGGCGGTCAACAGGCGCTGGGCGCCGGTTTGACGGGCCAGGTCGGGGGCCGCTGGGATGCCCATATCCAGGGCCAGGTAGCGCAGGGCCCGGATGAACGCAGAGTCCAGATACCGTGCGAAGGCCAGAAGGTCGTGGGCCAAAAGGCCTTCACCCGCCCCCTGCTCCACCAAGTAGAAGGGGTTGGGCCTCCCCATGACCTCCCAGACCTGGTAGACCTGCACCGCCAGGAGCGCTCCAAAGGCAGGGTGGGCCTGGGGGCTGGTGAAGTAGTCCGCCCCGCTCCCCCTTCCTCGCCCTCCCCGGTAGTAGCCCCCCTGGGGGTGATACAGGGCCAGGGCCATAAACTCCGCAAAGGAGACTCTCCCCTCCCGGCGGATACGCTGGCGGATGGTCTCCTCCACCCCAGGGGTCATTCTGTCTCCCCGTCCACAGGCGTCGGGGGAAGGGCAGAACGGGGCGCGAGGGTGGGCGGGCGGGGCTCGCCCTTGTCCCAGGGGCCGGGGAGGGCGTTGCGGAACTCCCGCTCCGCTCCGCAGAGACGGCATCGCCCCTTGCTGGTGGGGCCGTCCGGGGCGTCTAGTTCCCAGCGATGGATGCACGCCTGTGGCTTCTGCTTCGGAATAGCGGGCCTCCTCTCTTCTCTCTTAGGGGCGGAGGGCAAGGCGCTCGCCCACCTCCGGGTTGACCAGGTGCAGGGGCATGCGCCCCTGCAAGACCCGCACCACCTCTTCGGCGCACCGACGGGGCAAACCCGCCACCGCCCGGTCCGAGTAGTAGGCTGCATGGGGCGACAGGAGCACATTCTCCATCTTCAAAAGGGGGTTATGAGGGTCGGGTGGCTCCTGTTCCAGCACATCCAGCCCTGCCCCGGCGATCCACTTCTCCTGCAAGGCCCGCACCAGGGCCTTTTCGTCTATCACGCCCCCCCGCGCGGTGTTCACCAGGATGGCGGTAGGCTTCATCAGGCGCAAGGTCGCCTCGTTGAACATGTGGCGGGTCTCAGGGGTGAGGGGCGTATGGATGGAAACGAAGTCGGACTGGCGGAGCAGGTCATGGAAGGAGACGGGTTCCACCCCCTCCTCCTCAAAGACCGAGCGGGGGATGTAGGGGTCGCAGGCAATGATGCGGAACTCGAAGCCCTTGGCCCGTCGTGCGAAGGCCCGCCCAATGCGCCCCAAGCCCACAATACCCAGGGTCTGCCCGTAAAGGTGGTGGACAGGGGGCTCAAGGGCGGAGCGCCAGCGGTTCTCCCGCACCGCCGTATCCAGGGCCTTCAGTTTGCGCACCAGCGCCAGGAGCAGGGCCAGGGCGTGAGTGGCAACCTCCCGTGTCCACAGGTCGGGCACGTTCACCACCGCAACCCCTGCTGCGGTGGCCGAGGGGACATCCACCGTGTCCACCCCCACACCCGTGCGCACCAGCACCTTGCACCGACGCAACCCCTGAAAAACCCGCCGGGTAAACGGCCCGCCCACGGCGATGATAGCGTCGGCATCCTCGGCGTAGCTCAGCACATCCTCCTCCGTTTGGGGTCGGGGAGCGGTGCGGAGTTCTGCCCCAATGGATGCCAGGATGCTCCGCTCCTCCTCTACATGCCGGTCGTTCATGGGGCCGAAGTGCACCACTGTGTAGCGCCGTGTGCTCATGCGCCTCCTTGCTGGGCAGGAGTTTACAGAGTAGTATGATACCGCACATCCCCGCCCCGGTGGGGGCACACAAGGAGGAGATATGCCCTTCGCCACCGTCAACCGCATCCGCCTTTACTACGAAGAGCACGGGCAGGGGTATCCGGTGGTCTTCACCCACGGCTATGCCGGCACCACCGTCTCCTGGAAGCCCCAGATACCTGCCCTCTCCCAGCGCCATCGCTTCATCATCTACGATATGCGGGGGCATGGACAAAGCGAAGCCCCCCACGACCCCAGCCTCTACTCTATGGAGGCGGTGGTGGAGGACCTTTACCAACTCCTGCGCCATTTGGGGGTGAGGGAGGCGGTGGTGGGGGGCCTCTCCCTGGGAGGCGTGGTCTCTATGCGCTTCGCTCTGGCCCACCCCGAGATGGTGAAGAGCCTCATCCTTATGGACACCGGCCCTGGCTACCGCAACCCCCAACGCCTGGCCGAATGGGATAGGCAGTGCGAGGAGCGGGCCCGTCTCTTGGAGCAAGGGGGCATGGAGGCCTTCATGCGCAGCCCCTATGCCGTGGACGACTACTATACGCCCCCTGAGGTGATGCGCCGACACGACCCCATCGGCCTGGCCCTGGTCAGCCGAAGGGTAATGGCCGGCATCCATATGCTCCCCCTGGAACGCATCACCGCCCCCACCCTTATCATCTGCGGGACACGGGACAAGAACTTTATCGCCGCGTCCTACTACATGGCTCAGAACATCAAGGGGGCGTTCCTCTCCTTCATCCCCAAGGCGGGGCACGGCTCCAACATTGACCAGCCTGAGATCTTCAACCTGCTGGTCCTACGCTGGCTGGAGGAGGTGGGCGTATAGAGGAGCACCTGTGGCGTTTCGTGGCAGAGGCACGGCGGGGATACCTGGCCACCGCTGACCGCATGGCCCGCCCCCATCTGGTGCCGGTGGTCTTTGTCCTCCTGGGGCGTCGCCTTTTTATCCCCCTGGACGCCAAGCCCAAGCGTGTGGCCCCCCTGGCTCTCCAGCGGGTGCGCAATATCCAGGCCAATCCCCGGGTGGCCTTCCTGGTGGACCGCTGGGAGGAGGATTGGGGACGACTGGGCTATGTGCTCCTGCAGGGGAAGGCGTCTCTGGTGCAGGAGGGGGAGGTCTACCGGCAGGCCCTGCTGTCCCTGGAGCAGAAATACCCCCAATACCGCTCCCTGCCTCTGGGCACCCCTCCCCTTATCGTGGTAGAGATAGAGCACGCCTACCCCTGGGGCACCCTGGAGGAGCCGGCTACCTGAGCACCCGTAGGGGGTGCCAGGTGAGGTCGTAGTCATAGGTGTCCAGCCCTTCACAGCGCTTCAGGTAGCCCACCACCAGATAGGTGAAGGGCGTGGCCAGAGCCTCGTAAAGGCACTTGGCCAGCCACTGGGCGATAACCACCTGCACCAGCAGGCCCGCGCCTACCGTCCCCACAAAGGCGATGGTGATGAACACCAAGGAATCCAAGCCCTCCCCTACCAGAGTGGAGGTAATGGTGCGAAGCCAGAGCCATCGCCCCCGTGTGGCCACCTTCAAACGGGCCAGCACCAGGGCGTTGGACAACTCCCCCACGAGGTAGCCGGCGAAGGACGCCCCCACCAGGCGGGGGGTGTAGCCCAGAATGCGCTGGTAGGCCTCCTGCCCGTCCCAGCCGGGGGCCGGGGGGATAAGCCCCCCCAGCCAGAAGAACAGCACCGCTACCCCATTGCACAAGAACCCCACCCATATCACCGCCCGAGCGGTGCGGTAGCCGTAGACCTCCGTCAACACATCGTTGAGGATGTAACTGAGGGGGAAGATAAGGACCCCGGCCGGCAGGATAACCATGGCCCTTCCACCCCATGGCAGGGGCACCTGGGCCACCTGGAACAACTTCACCGCGATGATGTTGGCGGTGATAAGCGCGGTTACGAAAAGGGTGCAAACTGTCAGGAAGGGCCGAGACACCCCCATCCGCTCGTTACTCCCTATTCCCCTCCGCAAAAGGAGGCACGGGTGCGATGCAGGCTACCGCATCCGTCGGTAAAAGGACGGGCGGACATTACCTAGCGCTCTGCCTCCGGCTCCCGATACTCCACCGTTACGGTGGTATGGATGCCCCCCCGCACCTTGTAGTCCAGACACACCTTTATCCAGCGGGGACGGCACAGGGCGACCAGGTCCTGCAGGATACGGTTGGCGGCGTGCTCCTGCACAATCCCCACATCCCGGAAGGAGAGGAGGTAGTATTTCAGGGATTTCAGTTCCACGCACTTCTCCCGCGGCACATAGGTGATGGTCAGCCTGCCGTAGTCGGGGAGGCCCGTCCAAGGGCAGACGGCGGTAAACTCGTCGGTCTCAATGACGACCTCCGCAGGCTGGTGGGGATACTCGTAGTCAAAGGCCAACAGGCAAGAGGTGTCAATGGCTTCCTCGCCCTTGACGGCCAGTTTGCGGTCTAGGCGCTCGTAGCGCTCTTGCAGGTCGGGGATGCGGGCCATAGAAGCGCCTCCCTACGCCCCCTTGCCTTGCAGTTGGGCGATGTGCTCCCACCAGTGGTTAGCGATGCGTTCCAAACGCTGACGCCCCGTCTGGGTGGTGCCATCCACCCGCACGAGAACCACCTGGTCCAGGTCCCCCAGAGAGCGCACCGCCTGCATCAGACGCTGATGCACCTGGCGGGCCTCCTCCACCAGTTGCGCCAGGGACTTGCCCGCCCGCTGGGCCACCGCCTGGGCGTTCAACTCATCCGTTGGGGCGGTGGTGCGCCGTGGGGAACCACCCCTGGCTACCGCTTCCATCCCCTCGGCAGTAGTCAGGTGCCAAAAAATGCAGTGGGCGAGGGTCTCCTTGGCCCCCCACACCCCTACCTTGCCAGGGGCCTTTCCCCCTGCGGTGGCATACCAGGTGAGGGCCTCCTGGATACGACGGTCAAACTCCTGAACAAGGGTATCCTGTGCTGAGGTCGCCATGGCACTCCTCCTCAGGTCAATCTTACACCACCTATTTGCGCTCCCCGCCCCCTCGGCCCGCTCCTAAAACCCCATGGCCTCCGCCCGCCGGAACACGTCCACCCCTGCCCGCACCACCCCCTGCCGATAATCCACCTGGAGGGCGAGGGGTGTGGCGAAGTTGATATCGGCGGGGGTCTCTTCCGCCACCAGCACCGTGTGCCCCCGCTGGCGCAGACCCTCGGCCACTTCCTCCCCCAAACGGGAGTCCACCAGCACCTCGGCACCGCTTGCATCTATGCGAGGCTGGGCCACCGCCTCCTGGGGCCGCATCCCAAACGCCACCATGTTCAGGAAGACCTGGGTATTGCAGTCAATGATGCGCCGTCCGCCAGGTGCGCCCAGCGCCAGGGTAGGGCGCCCCCCTTGCTTCACCAGGAGCGGAGCCATGTTCACCAGGGGGCGTTTCCAGGGGGCGATGGAGTTAGCGGTGCCCGGCTTGGGGTTGAACCAGAGCATGGCATTGTTCCACAGGATACCCAGCCCCTTGCTCACCACCTTGGAACCGAAGAGGCTCACCGCCGTCTGGGTGCAGGAGACCAGATTGCGCTCCCGGTCCGTAACACAGAAATGGGTGGTGCAGTCGCCGTCGGCGGGGAACGAGGAGGCAATGGTAGAGGCGGGGCGGGGACGTTCCTCGTAGGCCCAAGGGTCGTGGAGCGCGCGCCCCTCGTAATAGACCCAGGGCACTCGGTCCTGCAGAAGGGGCAAGCCCCTGCGCTCCGGGCGTATGGTCCCGGCAATAGCGCGGGCATACTCCTTGGACAGGAGACCCCGCAGGGGCACCGGCACCGCCTCCGGGTCCGCCAGGTAGTGGTAGCGGTCGGCGAAGGCGTGGCCAGCCGACTCGGCATAGATGTGGAGGTAATCCACGGTGTTATGGCCCAACCCCGGCAGGTCAAAACCCTCCAGGATGTTGAGGGTTTGGAGGGCAGTGATGCTCCCATTGGCACCCCAGGGGGCCAGGACCTCGGCATCCCGCCAGGGAAGACGCAAGGGGGCACGCACCTCCGCCGTATACTGCTCCAGGTCGGCACGGGTAATAAGGCCCCCGTTGGCACGCATATCCGCCGCAATGGCGGAGGCGATATCCCCCTTGTAGAAGACATCGGGGCCATAGCGGGCGATGGCCTTCAGCACCTCCGCCAGGTCTCGCTGAACGAGGCGCTCGGCAGGCTTGGGGGAACTGGTGGGCGGACGCCCGTAGGGGAGGAAGACCTCGCAGGATGAGGGGAAGCGCTGAAAGTCCTCCATGGCGTTGCTAATGCAAAGGGCCAGATACCAGTTCACCTCAAAGCCCTGCTCAGCATAGTGGATGGCCGGCTCTAACAGGAAAGTGAGGGGCAAGGAGCCGTAAAGCCGATGGGCCAAGCACAGCCCCGCCACCGTGCCCGGAACACCAATGGAGCGATAGCCCACCTCATTGGCACGTTCCTCCACCTCGTAGAGGCCGATAAGGGCCGGGCCCTCCCCCACAATGCGATACATATCAGGGCGGGCCGAGAGAGGGGCACGGGGGGCGTAATCAATGACCACTTCCTCGCCCCGTGAGGGCAGGGCGATGAGCATATACCCCACGCCGGCGATGCAGGTCATCATCGGCTCCACTACGCAAAGGGTGAAGCCCACCGCCACGGCTGCGTCTACTGCGTTACCCCCCTGCTTGAGCACCTCCAGCCCCACCTGGGTGGCCAGGGGGTCTTTGGTGGCCACCGCTCCATGGACCGCCACCACCTCTTCTCGTTGGGGATGCCAAACACTCCGCAGAGCCAATTCCCCTCCTTTCCTAGCGTGGGTCGGGTGGGAAAACCGCCGCTAACACGTCCACGATAAGCCGTCCCGCCGTTAGGGCGGTGACCTGGGCGTGGTCGTATTCGGGGGCCACCTCCACCAGGTCAAACCCCACCACCTTCCCCCGCTTTACCACCTCCCGCAGGAAATCCCGCACCTCTAGGTAAGTGAGGCCGCCCACGACCGGCGTGCCCGTGCCTGGTGCAACGGGGGGGTCCAGCACATCAATGTCCAGGCTGATGTAGAGGAAGGGAGAGGGGGGAACCAGACGAGCCGACTCCTTCGGCCCCAGTTGCCGGAAGCGGTCAGCGGAGAGGATGAGGTTCCCCCGCTGACGGGCCTCCTCCACCGGGCGACGGCGCACCGCCCGAATACCGATGTGGCTGATAGGCCCCACGAAGGGCAGTTCTGCACACCGACGCATGGGACTCCCGTGGTAGTAGAGCACTCCCTGATAGTCGTGGGTGTAGTCCAGGTGAGCATCCAGGTGCACGATGCCCAGGGGAGCATAGCCCTCCAGCCCCCGCACCACCGGGAAGGTAATGGAATGGTCGCCCCCCACCACCACGGGGAACGCCCCCTTCTGCACCACACGGCGAACGGTGCGGGTCAGGCGGTCAAAGGCCAGGTCCACATTGGAGGGGGCTACATTGATGTCCCCTAAATCGGCCATAGTGACGCCCCGCAGAACCTCGGTGCCCAGGTCTACCTCGTAAAGCCCCCCGGCGGGGGCAGGCTCTGGCTCAAAGGGCGAGAGGTAATCATAGACACGGGCGTCCCGCACGGCGTTGGGGCCAAAGCGGGCCCCAGGGCGGTTGGTCGTCCCCTGGTCAAAGGGCACACCGATAAAAGCCACCCGGGCCTCCAGGCGCTCCACATCGTCGCATAGCGGGACGCCGAAAAAGGAGCGGCGTAGAGGGCGCACATCGGGCCAATGAGCGCGGTTCATATCCCCTCCATTTGCCCTCAGCGCCCATCCTAAGACGGATGGGGGACGGCGTCAAAGGGCGCGCCCCCTACCTTCCACGCCCTCCTCCGGCACCGCCCAAAGGATAGCCCACCCCACTGCCACACACAGCGCCCCCAGGAAGAAGGCCCCCTCTAGGGAGCCGGTTATGTCCAGGATACGGCCGCTGACCACAGGGGCGACGATGGAACTCCCCACTGCCAGGGCGTTGATGCCGGCGATGGCGGTCCCCACTCCCAGGTCGGGGCGCTTGAGGGCCATATCCCCCGCCCAGGAGACGATAAGGGGGTTGAGGGCCAGTGCCCCTGTAAGCCCAAATCCCCCTAAAGCCAGGGCCAATAGGGCGGGCTGGCGCAGGAGAGCCACGCCCACTAAACTGGCAACGGTAAAGGGCAAAAGCACGCCCAGCAATCTGCGCCTCCCCAGCCTGTCGGAGAGACGCCCCCAGGTGAGTGCCCCCACCACCCCGGGCAGAGCCACCACAGCGGAATACAGCCCCGCCTGCCGAAGGTTTAGCCCGCGCTCCTGATAGAGGAAACTGGGCGCCCACGTGAGGGTTACCCACTGGCTCCACAGGATAAAGAAGGAGGCGATGCCCAGCAACACCAGCCCCCGATGCCTGAAGAGGCGCCCTAAACTCCCCGCCGGTCCTGCCGACATGGGGCGCCCCTGCACCCCTACCCAGAACATGGGGAGCAGAGCAAGGGTGCAAAACCCCAAGAGCACGAAGGGGCCCCGCCACGACCCCATAGCCTGATACAGTAGGGGCGGAAGGGAAAGCCCCAACGCCAACCCCGACGCCATGCCCACGGTTACAATGGCACTGCTGACACCCCGACGCTCCGGCGTCACACTGCTCACCGTGATGCCATAAGAAGTGGAATAATACGCCCCCGCACCCACGGCGTGCAGAGCCACGAACACCAAGAGCAGGGGATAGGAACGGGCCAGGAGGCCAATGGCCAGCATCCCCAGTCCCGCCAGGGCATACATGGCCATCAGCACCCGCTTCAGGCCAAAGCGGTCGCCCAGCACCCCCGAGGGCATCTGCAACGCCACATAGGTGAAGAAGTAGGCGCTGGCGATGGCCCCCTGCTGAGTGCCGGTCAGGCGGAACTCTTTGCCGATAACGGGGAGAAGGGGGTAAAGGGTGGTGCGGTCCAGGTAAATAAATACCCACCCCAACGCCAAAGTCAACACCGTCGCCAACATCCGCACGGGAAAGGCGACGGCGGGCACGGTGGGCAGGCCCGATGTTGCCATAGCCCCTCTTGGGCACCATCCTAGCCGAAGGGGTTGGGCAGGACAAGCCCCCTGAACCCACCGGGATTCCTGTAGTGGACGGCTATTCCCCTTGCGCCCTCCGCCTTGAAGGGTTACAATACCAACAGCACAGGAGTGAGGCGCAAAGAGCGAGATAACCATTCCTTGCCAGCGCAGCGCTCCACACCCTCGGGAGGATGGGCACAAAACGCCCTTTTCTGCACCATGGTTTGCGCATGATGGCCACACTCCCTCGGCGTGCCCCAATCTTTTTTACGGAAGGAAAGCAATGGAGGTCTTACCCGGCGTCCACGCCATAACTGTGGGCCAAAGCCCCGGCCCCGGCCTTTTCCCTCCCAACAGTTACCTGATCGTCGGTGCCCGTGCCAGCGCACTGGTGGATACGGGCTGGAACCAGCCGGAGCATATCCGTGCCCGCCTGGACTACCTCCAGAAGATTGGCCCTCCACCCCTCTCCGCCATCATCATCACCCACCGCCACCCGGACCACATGGGCGGTGCGGGAGCCATCTCCCAGGCAACAGGAGCACCCATCTACGCCGCACCTGCTGAAAAGCCCGCCATTGACCAGGCGTTGGAGAAGCAGGGCATCGCCGTGCGTGTGCACCACACCCCGTCCAACCGCTTTCGCCTGGACTTGGGGGGACGGGAGATAGAGTTCATCCACTCTCCAGGCCACACATTGGGGAGCCTTTCGGTGCTGGTGCGCCCCGACGGTTTCCTCTTCACCGGCGACACCGTCCTGGGGATGGGCACCACGGTGGTGAATCCCGATGAGGGGGATATGGCCCTCTATCTGCAGACCTTGCGCACTCTCTTAGAGTATGAGCCAACAGTCATCTGCCCTGGGCACGGCCCCCTGGTGCGCAACCCCCGGGCGAAAATCCAGGAACTCATCCAGCACCGCCTGGAGCGGGAGGCACAGATACTCAACGCCCTGCGGGATGGCCCCAAAACCCTGGAAACTCTGCGGGAAGAGGTCTACCCCGAACTGGAGCCTCGCCTGCACACCATGGCCCGCAACCAACTGCGCACCCACCTGGCCAAACTCCAAAAGGAGGGGCGGGTGGCACTGGAGGGCGACCGCTACCGCCTGGTGTCATAAGCCTCATCCCCCAATCTCCGGAGAAAAGAGGCGCTATGGGCAACTTGTTCTCTCCAGCCGAAGGGACCCCTGCACCCCCCATAGGCAAAACCACGGGCGTTTTCACCCGTATCGCGGTCTTCTACGACGGCGGGTATTTCACCGAGGTGTCCAACTATTACAAGTTTGGACACCCCCGCCACAGTCGGCTCTCCCTGCGGGGCCTGCAGGAGTTCATCCGCCACCTGGTGGCCCAGCGGGAGCGCACCCCCGTGGACTTTTGCCTTATCACCGAGGCCCGTTACTTCAGGGGGCGTTTCTCGGCCGCCACTGCCAGCGCTCGTAACCGCCTCCTCTCGGATAGAGTATTTGACGAGGTGCTCATCAACGAGGGTATCACCCCCCACTATCTTTTGCGGGAGGAGCGGGGCGAGCGCCCCCGGGAGACGGGCATAGACGTGTGGCTCGCCCTGGAGGCCTACGACCTGGCGGTGCAGAGGCGTGTAGACGTAATCGCCCTTATCGCCTGCGACGGGGACTTCGTCCCCCTGGTGCGCAAACTCCAGGCCCTGGGGGTGCGGGTGCTCCTGCTGGCCTGGGAGTTCTCCTATGAAGAGACCCTGGAGGACGGCACCCGCCGACTCCGGGAGACGCGGGTGGACAGCACCCTCCTGCGCACCGCCATTTACCCCGTCCCTATGCACCAGGTCATTGACCAGGGCCTCGCCGTCCGGGACCCCCGTGTGGAGAACCTCTTCCTCGTCAAGGAAGAGCCGATAGAAACTGTCCCCTAGGAGTGGGCTGTGAGCGCCCTGGAACCCTTACGCCACATCTTCCCCCGCACAGCGCAGGCGACGCCTGAAGGCCACCTGGCCATCGGCGGGTGTGATGTGGTGGACCTTGCCGGGCAGTTCGGCACCCCCCTATACATCTTTGACGAGGCGACCCTGCGCCACCAGTGCCGGGCCTTCCGAGACGCCTTCCACGCCGTTTACCCCAACAGCCTGGTGATTTACGCCTGCAAGGCCTACATCAACCCCGTTCTCGCCCGCATCTTCCAGGAGGAGGGGCTGGGGCTGGATGTGGTCTCGGGGGGGGAACTGGCCGTCGCCCGTGCGGTGGAGTTTCCCCCTGACCGCATTTACTTTCACGGCAACAACAAGACCCCCCAGGAACTGCAGGATGCCTTGGACTACCGCATCGGGCGCGTGGTGGTGGACAACTTCCAGGAACTGGCCCTGCTGGAGCACCTGGCCGGCCAGCGGGGCATCCGCCAGCCCATCCTGCTCCGCATTACCCCGGGCGTTGACCCTCATACCCATGCCTATACGACAACCGGCGTGGTGGACAGCAAGTTCGGTTTCCCCCTGGAAGGGGAGCGAGCACGAGAGGCGGTGGGTCGGGCACGGGCCTCGCCCCATCTGGCACTGAAAGGCCTCCACTTTCACCTGGGCTCCCCCATCTTTGAGGTGGAGCCGTATGTCCAGGCCATCGCCATCGCCGTGGACTTCGCCGTCCAGAGCGGTGCGCCCCTGGAGGAGTTCAGCCCCGGAGGGGGGTTCGCCATCGCCTACACCCGGGAGCAGACCCCCCCCTCCCCGGCCGACTACGCCCGTGCCATCGCCACCGCCCTGCGGGAGGCGTGCGCCCGCCACCGCTTGCCTCTCCCCCGTCTCATTGTGGAACCGGGGAGGGCCATCGTCGGCCCCAGCGCCATTGCCCTCTACCGGGTGGGGGTGGTGAAGGAGATTCCGGGCATCCGCACCTACGTGGCCGTGGACGGAGGCATGGGGGATAACATCCGTCCCGCCCTGTATGGGGCACGCTACGAGGCGGTGTGCGCGACCAAACTGCTCCAACCACCCACCACTACGGTTACCATCGCCGGCAAATACTGTGAGTCCGGAGATATTTTGGTGCGGGACGCCCTGCTCCCCCCCGTGGAGCCGGGGGACCTGATAGCCCTCCCTGCTGCCGGGGCCTACTGCCCTTCCATGGCCAGCACCTATAACCTCAACGGGCGGCCCGCCATTGTCCTGGTGAGCAACGGCTCCGCCCGCCTCATACGCCGACGGGAAACGCCCCAGGACCTGATGGCCCTGGACGTTTTCCCCTAGAGGACGGCGGTGGTGTGGAAGGTAGTGGGACACCAGAAGGCGCTCACCCGCTTTCGGCGGGCCATAGAGGGAGGCACCCTTGCCCACGCCTATCTGCTCGTTGGCCCCGCCGGCGTGGGCAAGGAGACCCTGGCCCGAGAGGTAGCACGGGCGGTTACCTGCGCCGGGCCCCGGGAGGGCCTCGGCCCCCCTCCCTGCGACGCCTGCGTCTCCTGCCGGCTTGCCCTAGCCCGCACTCACCCCGACATCCTCTACCTCTCCCTTGCCCACCCCCTAAACGAAGACGAGGTGAAGCGGGTCCAGGAGGGCGCCCAGCGCCGGGAAATCTCCATCCGGGACATCCGCCGTCTCACCTCTCTGTGCACCCTGACACCCCATCTACGGGGCTGGCGGGTCATCATCATTGACCGTGCCGAGCACCTGAGCGAAGAGGCGGGCAACGCCCTGCTCAAGACCCTGGAGGAGCCCCCTCCTACTACCCTCTTCCTGCTCCTCTCCTGCAACGAGGAGGGCATCCTCCCCACCCTGCGCTCCCGATGCCAGGAGGTCGTCCTGGGGCTGCTCCCCCAGGAGGCCATCGCCCAGGCTCTTCAGGAGCGGTGGGGCGCCACACCGGAAGAGGCCCACCTGGCCAGCCTGCTGGCCCAGGGGCGTCTGGGATGGGCTTTGCGCTTCCTGGGCAAGGTAGCCGAGGGGGATGCCCAACACCACCCCCTGACCCAGAAGGAGCGGGAGGTCCTCCTGGAGGACTTCGCCCGCCTGGCCGGAGCGGGCCTGCGGGAGCGCTTCTCCTTCGCCCAGCAGGTGGCCGAGCGCTGGCGTCGGGAGCGCGCCTGGGTGCTGGATATGCTGGACCTGTGGGCCTGGTGGTGGCGGGACATCCTTTGCCTGCGCCTGGGCCTCTCCCATAGTCTGGTGAACACCGACGCGCGCCACTTCCTGGAAAGCCTGGCCCAACAAGGGGATACGCACACCTTTACTCAAGGGGTAAGGTGTATCCTGTCCCTGCGCTGGCACCTGGAATCCAATGTGAACCCCTCCCTGGCCCTGGAATATGCCATGCTCCACCTGCCCCGCCTCCCCCGCCCTGCCACTCCCCCTTCGCAGGAGGTGTGATGGCCATCCCCTTCGTGCTCTACCGTGTGGCCGGCGTGCGCTTCCGGCGCAGCGGCCGGGTGGTCTTTGTGGACCCCCACGACCTGGACCTCCAGGTAGACGAGCGGGTAGTGATAGCGACGCCCGAAGGCCCCAAACTGGCCACCGTGGTCATCGCCCCCCGCCAGGTGATCCATAGCGAGGCCAAAGGCCCCCTACTCCGTGTCCTGCGTCGGGCCACGCCCGAAGACCTGGCATCCCTCTAGCCCTTGGGGGCTATGCCCTGCGCCCTGAGCCAGGCGTGCAGACGGGACACCACCTGCCTGTTCTCCTCCAGGGAAAAGGAGTCCACCGAGGGTTCCGGCCGACCCGTTATCCCGTCCACCGCTCCCAGGCGCACCGTGGCACGAATGCGCTCCATCTCCTCCTCAGGAGAGGGGAGCAGGTTCCGCCAAGACAAAAGGGAGAGGGCTGTTACCACTCCATAACACCCCCAGTTGGAGACGCTGGCGATGACCAGGTGAGTGGTGGGCGTAACCGCCGGGTCCTTCGGCAGGGCCGGAATAAGGGGGATCACCTCCGCCACGGTGCCCATGCCTATCTCATTCCCCCCGTCTCCGATGCCAACAGTAGCGGGGTGCTGGGTAAAAAGGTCGTCCAGACGGGCGGTATAAGGGGTTATATCCACTCCGCGCATGTTGCGATAGACCCCCTGGCGGGTGAGGCCACAACGCTCCGTGGAGACCAGAAGCGAGGGGGCGTAGCGCCGCAGGAGGTCCTGGGCAAAGGCCCTGCTCGCCTCCGGTGGGGCAATGGGGAAGTCGACAACCTCGGCGGAGGGGGATGCCAGCCCCTGAATAACGGGTGCACAATACCTATCCGAGACATAGACCACCCGGTAGCCTAGGGCTTCCAGGGCATTCCCCAGGGCCACCGCACCCGGGGGGCCGTCGGTCTCCGGCGCACCGGCCGCAAGGATGTAAAAGCCGGTGGCGATGAACACGGTGCCCCTATGGGCCAACATGAAGGCCCCCGCCTGCAGGCAGAAGTGGGCTGGCAGATAAGGGCGCAGGGCCGATACCCCTCGCCGGTCGTTGGCCAGGATAATGTCCTCAATAGCGATTGGGGGAGCGCTCTTCATCGCCCTCTCACCTCACGGGATACGCAAGGGGGCTTTTCCCCAGGGCTTGCATCTGCTATCATACCCCAGGTGCCCACCCGTCGCAGACCAGGAGGGCTTATGCCAGCCTACGCCATTATCGGGGGTCAGTGGGGGGATGAAGGGAAAGGGAAGGTGGTGGACTACCTGGCCCGGGATATGCACATCGTCGCCCGCTATTCCGGCGGGAACAATGCAGGCCACACGGTTATGAACGAAAAGGGCCAGTTCGCCTTCCACCTGGTCCCCTCGGGCATCTTCTGGCCCCAGGTCACCTGCGTCATCGGTAATGGGGTGGTGGTGGACCCCGATGTGCTTCTGAACGAGATTGAGGGCCTGCAGAAGGTAGGGGTTGATGTGCACCGTCTGCAGGTAAGCGACCGGGCACACCTCATTATGCCCTACCACATCCTCTTGGACCGCCTGGAGGAGGAGGCGAGGGGACACAGGGCCATTGGCACCACGGGAAAGGGCGTTGGCCCCGCCTACGAGGACAAGGCAGGGCGTCGGGGCATTCGCCTGGGGGACCTGCTGGACCTGGAGGCCCTTCTGCCCCGCCTGAAGGCCATTCTGGACTACAAGAACCGTATCATCACAGGGGTGTATGGCGGTCGGCCCTTCACCCTGGAGGAGGTTTACGAGCGGTGTCGGGGGTGGGCGGAGCGTCTGCGTCCCTTCATCGCCCCCGTGGAGATAACCGTGCGCCAGGCCCTGGCCCAGGGCCAGCGCATCCTGCTGGAGGGCGCACAGGGTTCCCTGCTGGACCTGGACCACGGCACCTATCCGTATGTAACCTCGTCCTATCCCACAGTGGGTGGGGCGTGCATCGGCCTGGGCCTTCCGCCCAGTGCGGTGCAGGGTGTCCTGGGGGTCTTCAAGGCGTATACCACCCGTGTGGGGGGTGGGCCTCTCCCTACCGAACTGACCGACGCCACAGGCGACGCTATCCGGGAGCGGGCGTGGGAATACGGCACCACCACCGGACGCCCCCGTCGGTGCGGTTGGTTTGACGCCGTGGCAGCACGCTATTCGGTGATGGTGAACGGGGTCAACATGGCGGTGCTCACCCGCTTGGATGTGCTGGACGGCTTCCACCCGGTGCGCATCTGCACTGCCTACCGTCTCAACGGCAAGGTGGTGGAGCACTTCCCTAGTAGCGCTGCCCTCCTGGCCAAATGCACTCCCGTCTACGAAGACTTGCCGGGCTGGGACCGCCCCACAGCGGGCCTCACCCGCTGGGATGACCTGCCCCCCCAGGCCCAGCGCTACGCCAAGCGTTTGGAGGAACTGCTGGGGTGCCCTCTAGCCCTTATCTCCACCGGCCCCCACCGACATGAGACCATTGAGATACGGCGTATAAACTAGGCAAAAGTGGAAAGGAGGCAAGGTATGCGTCTCGCGCTGGTGAACGACTTCCGTCCCGCCCTTGTCGTAGGGGACAGGGTGTTCCCCATTCCGGGCACCCTGGGCACCCGCGACCCCTATCGTGCCCAGGAGCGTATGGCGGGCCTCATCGCCAACTTCGCCCGCCGCCGCTCCACCCTGGAGGCGCACCTGCGCCGTGCCCAGGCCAACCCGGAGCGGGGCATCCCCTTGGAGAAGGCCCGTCTGCGGGCGCCCCTCCCCCGCCCCAGCAAACTCATCTGCGCGGCGGTCAACTACCTGGAGAACGGACAGCGCCCCCCCGCCGAGCAGGACTGCTTCCTGAAGGCCCCCACCTCCGTTATCGGCCCGGGGGACACGGTGGTGCTCCCCGACGCCAAGGCCACCGTCTTCCACCACGAGGCAGAACTGGCGGTGGTCATCGGCAAGCGGGCGTCTAAGGTGCCCCCGGAGAAGGCCATGGAGTATGTCTTCGGCTACACCTGCTTTATGGACATCTCCGCCCGTGGCCTGAACCCCAACAGCCGTGGCAGTTTCTTCCTGGGCAAATCGTGGGATACCTTCGGCCCCATGGGACCGTGGATTGTTACCGCCGATGAGGTGCCCGACCCCCACAACCTGCGGGTGCGCCTCTGGGTGGACGACCAGCCCCGCCATGACTACAACACCAGCGACATGGCCCACAAGATTCCGGCCCTCATCGCCTTCTCCTCATGGGTATGCACCCTGGAGCCGGGGGATGTGATCGCCTGTGGCACCAACCACCAGGGCATCGGCCCCGTGCAGGACGGGGAGACGGTAACCATAGAAATTGAGCGCATCGGGCGCTTCTCGGTGAAGGTCAGCGACCCCCTCAAGCGCTCCTGGCCCAAGGCTATAGATGTGGAGTTCGCCCGCCGGGTGCTCGTCCCCGCCCGAGGCTAGTGGAGCCCTTCCAGGGCCCAAACGAAGGGTAGGGCACGCCTCCGAGGGGCGTGTCCTACCCTTTTATGCGTCTTGGGCCGATGGTCGCCTACTCGTAGCGCAGGGCCTGGATGGGGTCTAGCCCCGCTGCACGGCGGGCGGGATACAGGCCGAAGAAGAGCCCCACCGCCAGGCTTACCCCCACCGCCAACAGCACCACATCGGGGGCCACATATGCCCGCAGGTTTTGCCCACCGATGGAGAAGCGCTCCACCACCCGTGCCAGGCCATACCCCACCGCCGTGCCCACCAGTCCCCCCACCAACCCTAGCGCCGACGACTCCAGCAGGAACTGCAGGAGGATGTCCCGCCGACGGGCCCCTACCGCCTTCCGCAGTCCAATCTCCCGTGTGCGCTCCGTTACCGACACCAGCATAATGTTCATAATGCCGATGCCCCCCACCAGGAGGGAGATGCCGGCGATGGCCCCCAGGAAAAGGGTGAAGGAGTTGGTCACCTGGGTCAGGGCCTGGAGCACCTCCTGCTGGCTCACAATGGTGAAGGCGTCGGTGTTGCCTTGGAAGCGCTCCAGCAGGGCCTCGGTTACCTCCTGCCGGGCCTGCTCCATCACCGCCGAGGAGCGCGCCTGCACATAAATCAGGTCAACGGCGATCCCCCCGCTGGTGCTCCGGCGCACCTGTAGGCGTCGGACGGCGGTGGTCAGGGGCACCACCACTGTATCGTCTTCAATGTTGAAGCCCGTCCCGCCACGGGGGGCCAGCACCCCTATCACCCGGAAAGGACGGCGGTTGATGGAGACCGTCTTCCCGATGGGGTCGTCGTTGGGGAAGAGTTGGGCCGCGATGTTGGCCCCCAGCACCGCCACCAGAGCGCCTGTAATGGTGTGCTCCTCTTCAATGAAGGAGCCTTGCGCCACCTGGAAGTTGCGCACCTCCAGGTATTGGGGGAGCGTCCCCACGATTTGGGCACGGGCGTTCAGCGGTCCATTGACCACCTGCCCGAAGAAGGAGACACGGGGAACGGCGGCAGAAACCGAGGGGAGATTGGCCAGGTTCGCAGCGTCCTCGGTGGTCAGGGAGGCGAGGCTCGCCGCACCGGCCACCCGCCCCACTGTTGCTTGGCCCGGTGTAACGAACAGCAGGTTGCTCCCAATGCCCTGAATCTGTTCCGTTACCGTCTGGCGGGCCCCTCGGCCGATGGACATCAGGGCGATGACCGCCCCCACACCAATGATGATGCCTAGCAGGGTCAGGGCACTGCGCAGGCGGTTGACCGTGAGGGCACGCAGGGCGGTCAGGACGCTATCCCACAGGGTCATGCCCATCCCTCCGCTCTTCTATAATGCGCCCATCCCGCATCACCACAACACGCTCGGCCCAGCGGGCGATATCCGGCTCATGGGTAACCAGCACCACCGTCATCCCCTCCCGCTGAAGTTGGCGGAAGAGGGCCATGATCTCCTGGCTGGTCTTGGTGTCCAGGTTACCCGTCGGTTCGTCGGCCAGAATAAGGGAGGGGTTGTTTACCAGGGCTCGGGCGATGGCGACCCGCTGTTGCTCCCCGCCCGACAGTTGGTTGGAGCGATGGCGCAGGCGATGCCCCAAGCCCACCCGCTCCAGGGCGTCCATAGCCCTCTGCCGACGCCCCCGCACCACCCCGGCATACATGAGGGGCAGTTCCACATTCTCCAGAGCGGTGGCACGGGGGAGCAGATTATACGCCTGGAAGACGAAGCCGATTTTGCGGTTGCGCAGGCGTGCCAGGGCACTATCTCCAAGGCGGTGCACCTCCTGCCCTTCCAGCAAATAGCGCCCGGCGGTCGGGCGGTCCAGCAAACCCATAATGTGCATCAGGGTGCTCTTGCCGGACCCGCTCGGCCCCATAATGGCCACCATCTCGCCGGGATAGATGGCCAGGTCCACGCCCCGCAGGGCGTGCACCGCTACACTGCCCATACGGTAGACCCGCTCTATACCAAAGAGTTGGACCACCGCCTCCATTGCGCTACCTCACCCGAAAGCCCCCCGGCCCCATGCCCGGCCCAAAGGCGGGCTGGCGGGAGGCAGTAGTGACGGTGGGCACCACGATGGTCTCCCCTTCCTGCAGACCTTCCACGATTTCTACCCCCTGGTCTCCGCTCATACCCACCTTCACTTCGCGCAAAGCACGCTTTCCGTCCGCCTGAATCACCTCCACCACCTGCTTGCCCCCTTCGGTGCGCACCGCACGGGCAGGGACCACCAGCGCATTCTCCTTCTGGTCAATGATAATGCGGGCGCTCACCGTCATGCCCTCTCGGATGCCCAGGGCCAGGAAGCCGGCTCCGGCGGGCGCACCCGTTGCCCCTGCTGCCCCTTGGGGACGCCGGCCGAAGGGTTGGCCTGCCCCACCCCCTGCACCCCCGGTCGCCCCCGCAGGGGCCGAGGGGCGCTGGCCCCCACCGGCTTGGACACCCGCTCCACTGCCCTGGCCCACCTGGGGCAGGGAAAGGGCCAGGGTAACATCGTAGGAGACTACACCCTGCTGGACACGGGCCACGGGGGAGATGGCCACCACCCGCCCCCGCAAGGGCACCTGCCCTATCGCCTCCAGCGTTACCTGGGCCTCCTGTCCCACGCGCACGCGGGCGACATCCGTTTCGTCCACCGATGCGCTTATCTCCACCTGGGAAGGGTCAAGCACCACCACAGCGATGGTGGAGGCGCCGATTTGCACCCCCTCCTCCGCCTGCACCTGGGCCACCACGCCGGCGAAGGGGGCCTTGAGGGTGGCGCTCTCCAACCGGCGCTGGGCGTCGGCCAGGGCAGACCTGGCTATCTCCACCTGGAGACGGCGGAGTTCCACCGTGGCGGGGTCGGGGCCTTTCAGGAGTGTGTCCAGTTCCTCCTGGGCGTTGGCCAGAGCCGCCTGGGCGCTGGCCACCTGAGCCGACCTCTGGGCGAAGACAGCGCCGGTGCTCTCCTTGACACGGGCCAGGTCCTCCTCCGCCTGCTGCAGACCCGCCTGCGCCGTCGCCAATGCCTTCTCCTTGGCCGCAATGTCCAGGGCACGCCGCTCCCTCAGACG